>JALYXN010000084.1 GCA_030947085.1 Pseudomonadota bacterium
TCGCCGTCAACGTGATGGCGACCAAACCGCTATCCTGTGACTTTTCCCGCTGTTGCGAATGTCCATGCTTGCCTCGCTCCCCGGTGCCATCCGGATACCGTTCGTGCTGCTGTTGCTCTCGCTGCACACGACGGCGCACATCCTCGTGTTGTTCCTCTTCACGTTTCTGAAAATGCTGATGCCGGTCCGCGCCCTGCGTGATGCCTGCTCGCGTGCGCTGGTGGTGATCGCGGAAAGCTGGATCGGCGTCAACAGTGCGCTGTTCGATCTCTTTACCCATACGACCTGGCACGTCGATGGTCTCGACGGGCTGCATCGCGACGGCAACTACCTCGTGCTTTGCAACCACCAGAGCTGGGTCGATATCCCGGTGCTGCAGAAGATATTCAACCGCCGGATTCCGTTCCTGCGATTTTTCCTGAAAAGCCAACTGATCTGGGTGCCGTTGCTGGGGCCGGCCTGGTGGGCGCTGGATTTTCCCTTCATGAAGCGGTACTCGAAGGACACGCTGGCGCGGCATCCCGAGTTGCAGGGCAAAGATCGCGAAGCCACCCGCAAGGCGTGTGAGAAATTCAGCCGCATGCCGGTTTCCGTCATGAACTTCGTCGAGGGCACGCGCTTTACCCAGGCGAAACACGATGCGCAGAAATCGGCCTATCGACACCTGCTGCGGCCCAGGGCTGGCGGCGTGGCATTCGTGCTGGATGCCATGGGCGAAGGACTGCACGCTATTCTGGATGTGACCATCGTCTACCCGAACCGTCCCGGCAGCATGATGGACCTGATCGCCGGTCGTGTGCGCGATATTCGCGTCCGTGTTCGCGAGCGGCCGATCAACGCGGAGCTGCGTGGTGACTATGAAGGTGACGCGGCGTTTCGCGAGCGCTTCCAGACGTGGATCAATGGTTTGTGGCGTGACAAGGATGCGGTGTTCGAACAGATGCTGGCTGAGCCCGCCACCCCCTCTGCAGGAGTCTGAACATGCGTATTCTGGTCGTGGGTGCCGGTGCCACTGGCGGATATTTTGGCGGCCGCCTCTTGCAGCACGGTCGTGATGTCACCTTTCTGGTGCGGGAGAAACGCGCGGCCGCGCTATCGAAACACGGCCTGGTCATCCACAGCCCGGCAGGCGATGCCAGCATGCCCGCGCCCCCCACCGTGCTGGCGACGGAGCTGGATGCACCGTTCGACCTGATCATACTGAGTTGCAAGGCGTACGGACTGCAGCAGGCGATGGACGACATCGCCCCTGCGGTGGGCCCGGACACCGCCATCCTGCCGCTGTTGAACGGCATGCAGCAGCTCGATCTGCTTGGTACACGTTTCGGTGCGCGACATGTCCTGGGTGGCCAATGCGTGATCGCTGCCACCCTGGATGAGCAAGGTGCGGTGAGACATCTCAATCAAACCCATACCCTGACGTATGGCGAGCGCGACGGCAGCTCGTCCGCGCGGATGCAGCGGATCACCGACAGCCTTGGCGACGCGGGCTTCGATGCGCGACCCAGCGCGAACATCTTGCAGGACATGTGGGACAAATGGGTTTTTCTGGCCTCGCTGGCAGGCATCAACTGCCTGATGCGTGGTCCGGTGGGCGCCATCGTGGCAACGCCGAGTGGCAAGGAGGCGATACGGGCCTTGTTTGACGAGTGCCGCGCCGTCGCAGACCGGGCAGGCCATCCGCTTTCCGAAGCGACCCAGGCGCGGGCGCGGGGCGTACTGACCGAGGCCGGGTCGACGCTCACCGCGTCAATGCTGCGCGACTTGTTGCACGGGCATCCGATCGAAGCCGACCACGTCATCGGCGACATGCTGGCCCGCGCCGAACGCACGCACGACGCAATCTCGCTGCTGCGCGTGGTCTATACGCATCTGAAGGTATACGAGAGCAGCCGGGCGGACGCGCAGACGGCCTGAAGTCGGCGCCTGGAATCATGGTCTGCGTGGCGGGTGGGCATTATCATTCGTCGATGACCGAACACATCCTGATGCAATTCCGTCTGGCGAACGCCGCCGACATCGCCGCCATCGTGGCCCTGGTCGAGTCCGCCTATCGCGGCGAGTCCGGCCTGCGCGGCTGGACCACCGAATCCCATCTGCTGGATGGCCAGCGTACCGACGCCCAAGATGTGGCGGCGGTCATCGGTCGACCCGAAAGCCGCGTGTTGCTGGCGGAGACGGATGGCCAGCTCAAGGCGAGCTGCCATGTCGAGCGTCAGGGTGATTCCGCCTATTTCGGCATGTTCGCGGTCGATCCGACCGGGCAGGGGCTGGGTGTGGGCCGGAAGATGCTGACCGAAGCCGAGCGTATCGCCCGCGACGAATGGAAATGCCGCGTCATGCGCATGTCGGTGATCGAGCAGCGCGCCGACCTGATCGCCTGGTACGAACGCCGGGGTTATCGGCGTAGCGGCGAATACCAGCCGTTTCCCTATGGCGATGAGCGCTTCGGTATTCCGCGGCGCGATGATCTTCGTTTCGAAGTACTGACCAAGTCCTTGAGCGAGATCAGCGCATGAACGGCTGGATCAGGGTCGGCACCCGCTCTGAACTGCTGCCGGGCGAGTTCAAGGTCGTATGGGATGGCGACACCCCGATCGCGGTCTACAACATCGACGGTGCGCTCTACGCCATCGAGGACGTGTGCACCCACGATGGCGGCGATCTTGCCGGCGGCGAGGTCATCGGCTTCGAGCTGGAATGCCCCCGCCATGGAGCGCGCTTCGACGTGCGCAATGGCGAGGTGACCCGGGCACCGGCCTACGAGCCGATAGCCAGCTTCCCGGTGCGCGAGGACGAGGGCGCGATCTGGACGCGGGACGACCGCTGAATCCGCTGGCGTGGTGCTGAAACCGGGCTGAGCCTTGGGGCTCGCCGCGAGGTGTGCTGACGGCGCCACAACCTGTCTCGTTCGGCTGCGATGGTGCATGACCTTTGGCATGACCTATGGCCTATGCTTTTGAGCACGGGTTGGGCGCAACCTGTGGCAACTATTCGGGGAGGAAAAGCGATGCCATCCGTTGCACGCAAGTGGGTCCGTCTGTCTGTCGTGACATTGTCTCTGTTGGCGGTGCCTTTGATGACGTCGGCGCAAACGCCAGCGCCTGCCAGCACAGCGAATCTGCCGTCGGCCACGGTCATGGCACCCGCTGGTGCAAGTTCGACCCCGCCAGCGGCAATTCCCCTAACGGCGCCCGACGCAGCCAATTTTCAGGTGCCCAGTGCACCCGATGCGTGGGGCGGCCCGCGTGGCAATCATCCGGCCACCCTTTCGGACCAGGTGGTCAGCTATACCATCGAGGCGTTGCTGGATCCGGTCAAACATACGGTCGAAGGCAAGCAGACCATGACTTGGCGCAACCGCAGCCGCCAGCCGGTCAACAAGATTTATCTGCACATGTACCTCAATGCCTTCGAGGGGCCGGGCAGTACGTTCTTCACCGAGCGGCGGCTGTTTTCCGGCAGCGGTCATTCGCGAGGTAATGCGAGCCTGAAGAAAGGCGAGTGGGGCTACATCGAGTTGAACAAGGTGCAGCAAGGAGGCCAGCCGGTGACCTGGCGCTACGTGCAGCCCGATGGTGGCCCAAAGACGGACCAGACCGTAGTCGAAATGGCTTTGCCGCAAGCGGTTCCGGCCGGCGGCACGCTCAGCCTGGATATCGATTTCCACGATCAGCTCCCACGCGTGGTCGAGCGCACCGGCTGGTTTGGTGATTTTCACTTGGTCGGACAGTGGTTTCCAAAGATTGCGGTGCTGGAACTGCCGGGCGAGCGCGGCGCCAGCGCACCGCGCTGGAACGCGCACGAGTTCCACTTTCACAGCGAATTCTATGCCGACTACGGCAATTACGACGTCAAGCTGACCGTGCCCAAGGGCTATACCGTCGGAGCCGTCGGGCAGGAGCAGGGTGCGCCGGTAAACGATGGCAACAAGGTCACCTACCATTTCGTGCAGCATGACGTGGAGGATTTTGCCTGGGTCGCGGCCCCGGGCTA
>JALYXN010000165.1 GCA_030947085.1 Pseudomonadota bacterium
GGCCCTGGGTGGCCGTACTCCGATGCCGCCGACCAAACCTGCTCGCCCGCCTGCTGGCGCCAGCTCCGCAGCGGCAGACAAACCAGCGGCGAGCGATGACGCCGAAACGAACAAGGTCACCAACGACGCGATTGCCTACGTTCGATCACTGGCGCAACTGCGGGGACGCAATGCGGACTGGGCGGAGCAAGCCGTGCGTGGCGCGGCCACGCTGACCGCGGACGAGGCAGTGCAGCGACATGTGATCGATTTTGTGGCGACCGACGTCAACGACTTGCTGCGCAAGGCACAGGGTCGAAAGGTGCAGGTAGGCGATCACGAGGTCACGCTGCAGCTCGCCGGTGCATCGGTCAGGAACTATGCACCGAATGCGCGCACGCGTTTTCTGCAGATCATCACTCATCCCACCATCGCCTATCTGCTGTTGGTGGGTGGCTTGCTCGGCCTGCTGCTGGAGGCGCTGCATCCCGGTGCCATGTTGCCGGGTATCGTGGGGGGCATCAGTCTGTTGATCGGGCTGTATGCGCTGCAGTTGTTGCCGGTCAATTATGCGGGGCTGGCGCTGATGGCGCTGGGCGTGAGCTTGCTGGTAGCCGAAGCCGTTCATCCCCATATCGGTGCGCTGGGCATCGGCGGGGTGGTTTCATTTGTAGTGGGGTCGATCATGTTGATGAATACCGAGGTGCCTGGCTACGCGATCAACGTGGGCGTGATTGCCGGTATCGCCGTTTCCGCGGTGGTGCTGCTGGGCGTCGTGCTATGGCTGGCGTTGTACGCGCATCGCGCCCGCCAGGTCACCGGCGATGCGACGATCGTCAGTGACGCGGGGCAGCTGCTGGAATCGATCGATGCGGCCGGCGAGGGCTGGATGATGCTGCACGGTGAGCGGTGGCGCATACGCTGCGAAACGGCGCTCCCGGCCGGCGTTTCGGTGCGCGTCGTGCGCCGCGAGGGACTGTTATTGTGGGTGGAGCCGGTCTGACGACGGCATCTGACCGTCGCCCGGTGTGGGCGAGCGGTCCAGGCAACGTTCAACGGGAGTACGCGTGATGTTCGGATTTGCAGGTGTGGTGATCATTCTGTTGGTGATGCTGGTGTTCTCGGCAGTCAAGGTGCTGCCCGAGTATCAGCGCGGCGTGGTGCTTACCCTGGGCCGCTACACCGGTACCAAGGGGCCTGGCCTGGTGCTGCTGATCCCGGGCGTTCAGCGCATGCTGCGGGTGGATCTGCGCATCACGGTGATGGACGTGCCGCCGCAAGATGTGATCTCGCGCGACAACGTGTCGGTGCGCGTCAATGCGGTGGTCTACTTCCGCGTGGTGGATCCGGAAAAATCGGTGCTGCAAGTGGCCGACTTCTATCAGGCCACCAGTCAACTGGCGCAGACACGCTTGCGCTCGGTGCTGGGTCAGCACGAGCTGGACGAAATTCTGTCGCAGCGCGAATCGATCAACCGGACCTTGCAGACCATTCTCGACGAAGCCACCGACCCATGGGGTATCAAGGTCGCCAATGTCGAGATCAAGGATGTGGACCTCAATGACACCATGGTTCGCGCCATCGCCCGCCAAGCCGAGGCCGAGCGCGAGCGCCGCGCCAAGGTGATTCATGCCGAGGGCGAGATGCAGGCGGCAGAAAAGCTGCGTGATGCCGCGGCGATGCTGTCACAACAACCGCAGGCGCTGCAGTTGCGCTACCTGCAAACCATGGCCGACATGGCCAACAACGGCAAGTCGTCCACCATCGTGTTTCCGCTGCCACTGGATCTGATCAAGCCGCTGATGGACGCCTTCGCGCCGAAGTCGTAGCGTGCACCAGCGATGCTGGCGTCCGTTGCACTGCCTCGAGATGACGCGCATGTCAGCGCCTGCTCTTGGAACACCTTGGCACCCCTCGTGTTTAACCTTTCCGCTGTGGAGATATGTCATGCGCCAGACTGTGCTTGCTTTCGTACTCGCACTTGCGTTGCCGACGGTTGCGTTGGCCCAAGCCTCCAATTTTCATCGCGGCGCTTTCGAAGCTCCCGTCGAAAAGGCGCTGAAGGACCCGGCCCGCAGCGCTGATGTAGCCACCGACGCCCGTCGCAAGGTGGCACAAGTCATGACCTTTGCCGAGGTCATGCCGGGTCAAAAGGTGTTGGAGTTGATCCCTGGCAGCGGTTACTTCACGCGCGTCTTCAGCGCCATCGTGGGCAACAGCGGTCACGTCTACGTTGTCTGGCCCAACGAATATGCGAAAGAAGATGGCGAGGACGTCGCTGGATCGAAAAAGCTCGCCGCCGAACCTCATTACGCCAACGTCAGCGTGCTGAGTCAGCCCGCTGCCCAGTTGCGTTCGCCGCAGCCGGTGGATCTGGTGTTCACCTCGCAGAACTACCACGACTATCCCGACAAGTTCATGGGCAAGGTCGATCCATCCGTTCTCAATAAGCAGGTGTTCGATGCACTCAAGCCCGGCGGTCTGTGGGTAGTCATCGACCATGTGGCACCGGCGGGCAGCGGTATGTCCGATACCGATACCTTGCACCGGATTGATCCGGCCATCGTCAAGCAGCAGGCGAAAGCCGCCGGCTTCGTTTTCGATGGCCAGAGCAATGCGCTGCGCAATCCGGCTGACCCGCACACCATCAAGGTGTTCGACAAGTCGATTCGCGGCCACACCGACCAGTTCATGTACCGCTTCCGCAAACCGGGGAAATAAGCGGTCGACGCGCTACGGCGCGTCGTATGCAGCGATGGTCCAGAGCGCCTGGGCCTGCATCCGCAGACCGTAAACGAGGCGTGGAATTACGCCTCGTTGGTTCGCGCCGCGACCAGAAGTGCGGTGCGGTTCATGGCCGGCCAGTTCGGCGATGGCCGGACTGTTCCCTGCTCACTCATCGAACGGGATACCGCGCCAACGCGAAAACCTACTGCAGTCCGCGCCAGAGCGCATCCAACAACTCGCCTTGCGGATCCTGCCCTTGCTCCCAGTACATGATCCCACCCAGGTGTTGCGCCTTGACCCACGCCGCCTTGGCCGCAAGCGACTGCGGCTCGTCGTAACTGATGAAATGGCGGGATTCGGCGTTCCACAGATACGGCGCCTGGGCGTCGGCGTCCCAGTAGCGGACGTAGCCGCGGCGGTTGATGAAGCGTGATTCCAGCTCCGGCCAGGGATGCTCACCCTGGTAATGCCCGTACGTCTGATACAGGCCGTGATGCCGCGCCTTCACGTCCGCAAATTCGCGGCCGTAGAACGCCGCGCCGATCAGCAACGTTCGCGGCGGCACACCGGCGGCGAGAAACTGCTTGACCGCCTTTTCGGTATCGCGTGCATCCGCGGGCGCCAGCGCGGAGGCATGCAGGCCGGTGTGGTTGCCGGCGGTCGGCGTCAGCGAGTTGTTGAAGTCGTAGGTCATCAGGTTGAACCAGTCAAGGCTGGGTTCGACCGCGGCGATATCGACGCCGTCGACGAACGGACCATCGGCAGCGGCCATGCTCAAGGTCAGTCGGTGCCCTTGCTTAACGCTGGCGCGGTCGAGCGTCATGCGCAGCGTCTTCAGCAGGAGAGTGAAGTGGGTCCGGTCCTGCGGACTGGTCGCGATGCCGGCCTCGCCGTGTCCCGGATATTCCCAGTCCACATCCAGTCCGTCGGCGTCATGGGTCAGCAACAGTTGCGTAGCGCTATCAGCGAACCGTTGGCGACCCACTGCGGTACGGGCGGCGGCGGAAAATCCGTCAACGCCCCAACCACCGACCGACACCACGACCTTAAGGCGGGGATGCGCTGTCTTCAGCTGCGTCAGTCGACGAAGGCGACCGGCGCCGTCGATATCCAGCACCACGCGTCCGTCGACAAGGCTTGCGAAAGCGAAGATCAGCGTATCGATGTGGTCCACGCTGGCGGCGGCAATGTCGTGCCGCGCCGTGTCGTAACCCACCACGCGGTAGCGTGTGTCCTGGTGTCGGGTCAGGGGCGGCATGGTGCATCCGCTCAACACAACGGCCAGCAACGCCAGCAGGGCATAACGGCGTATCGTGACGGGAAGGTTGCTGTGGTGGGGCTGTTCGGGCATCGGTCGTCTCCAGGATGGCGTACGGACCGATAGTCGCAGCCACCCATCCTTTTTCCCAGTGACGCCGGTTGAGCGATGCCGGCCCTCGCGTCACCATGGCAACGGTCCGAGAGCCGATCTCGCTTTTGACAGCAGGGCGTCGAGACAGCATGAGCCAGAAATCGCCGCAAGCACCCGCGCACGACCTGTCCGATCCGCCGCCGGTACGCCCGCCGGAACCGGATGCAGCCGACTGCTGTGGCGAGGGCTGCGTCCGCTGCATCTACGATGTCCATGACGAGAAGATGGAGCGCTATCGCGAGGCGCTGGAGCGATGGCGAGCCCGCCAGCGCTGAGCGATATCTCACGAACGTCGTGCGGCGGGTCGCGCGTTCTGATGGGCGTAGACAAAACCGCTCACGGGCGCGATAACGCACTTCGTCGGCGCCAGGGCGACTTGGTCGCTCAGCCGGCGCTTTACCCGGTGGTCATCACTATGCTCCATGGTCATCACCCCATGAACGGAATCGTCCCCGTGTTCAGAGCCTTACTGTTTCAGCTGCGTCTCGTCATCGCCTGGTATCTGGTGTTTCTCGTGGCGGCCCTGCTTGCAAGCGGATTCTGGCATTTTTTGGCCAATCTGATAGCGCTACTGGGACTGGTCACCGTGATCTTCGTGATCATCCGCGCGCATTCCCATCTGGCGCGGGTACGCCTGATCAGCGGCAAGCTGACGTCCGCCTCGTTGGCCAGTCGTCAGCGCCGACAGATCGAGGTACCGCTTGAGGCCGAGGAAGCGTTCGAGCTGCTGGACGCGGTGATTCGCGACGTGCCCGGCGTGACCGGTATCGACAGCGTGCGACCCCGGCTGGAGGTTCGCGCCTCCATCAGTTATCCCGATCCTTATGGCCTGGAGGTGCTGGGTCGATTCAACCCGATGAGCTGGATCGTCAGCCAGAAGAATCGGGTGATGGCGACCGTCACCCGCGGCGATGGCAGCTGTAGTTTCACCGTGATCTGCGAGCCGATGAGCGCGCCGTGGAGCGGCTGGCTGCAGGTCGACGATGGCGCCAATTTGCAGAACATGGATACGATCACCCGCGCCATCACACTGGCGATCGCCCGGCGCCGACGCGGCGAGCAGGCCGCGGTGGTGCAGACGGTGACCGAGAAGGAGCTGGCCATCGCCCGACTGAACCTTCTGCAGGCCCAGGTTGAACCGCATTTTCTCTACAACACGCTGGCCAATGCGCAAGTGCTGGTGCGTACCGATCCGGCCAGCGCCGACAAGATGCTCGGGTACCTGATCCAGTACCTGCGTCACTCACTGCCGCGGACCGATGACGCGCTTTCCACCCTGGGCGAGGAGCTGGAACGCTCGCGCGCCTATCTCGAAATCCTGAAAATCCGCATGGGTTCGCGCCTGACCCTGCAGATCGATGTGCCCGACGCGCTGGTGTCCACGGCATTGCCGCCGATGATGCTGCAGACCTTGGTGGAAAACGCGATCAAGCACGGTCTTGAGCCTCGTCCCGGCGACGGCACTGTATGGATCTTCGCGCGACTCGAGGATGCCCGCGTAGCGATCACGGTGGCCGATGACGGTCGCGGGTTCGGTGGCGAAGCCAGCGGCAGCGGAATCGGCCTGAAAAACGTGCGCGAGCGCCTGCGCCTGATCTACGGCGCCGCCGGCTCGCTGGTGATCGCCGCCAACTTTCCGCAGGGCGTCGCCGCCACCATCACGGTGCCCGAGCACTTTTCCGGTGAGGTGTCCCATGGTTAAGGCAATCGTGGCCGAGGACGAAGCGCTGTTGCGCCGCTCGCTGGTGGACGCGCTAGCCACGGCGTGGCCCGAACTGGCGATCGTGGCCGAGTGCGAAGACGGTGCCAGTGCACTGGAAGCGATCGACCAGCATCGTCCCGATGTGGCCTTTCTCGACATCCGCATGCCCGGGCTCACCGGCCTGGAAGTGGCCTCGGCGACCGCCGAGGTCAGCCCGTTGACCCAGGTCGTATTTGTCACCGCCTACGATCATTACGCCATCGACGCGTTCGAGAGCGGCGCGATCGACTATTTGCTGAAGCCGATAGCCGCCGACCGTCTCGACGCCACCGTGCAGCGGGTGCAGGGCCGCCTGGCGTCCGGAGCAGTCAACAGCGAGGCGCTGGCGACGCTGATCCGGCAGCTTGGTGTCCATCCCCCGGCGAAAGCTGAGGAGCCGCCGCTGCGCTGGATTACTGCCAGCACCGGGCGCGAGACGCGCTTGATCCAGCTCGTTGATGTCATCTATTTTCGCGCCGACAGCAAGTACACCACGGTGATGACCGCCGAGGGAGAGACGCTGTTGAGGACGCCGCTGCGGGAACTGCTCGAGGTGCTTGATCCGGCCGTATTCAAGCAGATCCACCGTTCGACCATCGTCAACATGAACGCGGTGGCGGCGGTGGTTCGCGACGACACCGGCCGGGGCTGCCTGCGTCTGCGCGGGCGCCCGGAAACACTGACCGTCAGTCAGCCGTTCATGACGCTCTTTCGAAATATGTGAGCCCGCGCGCTCCCAAACTTTCAGCTACCTGACAGGTGCGCCATGCATGTCCTCATCGTCATTCTCTATTTTCTGCTGGCGCTGTTTGGCTGGGACGGCTGGGGCGCACACACGATTGCCACGCACGCCTTCGATCACGGCACGGAAGTGCTCTACAGCGAGACGAGCATCACGCCCGTACTTGCGCGCTTCTCGTGCATTGCCAGTGCCACCGGGGCATGCCACTACCGGTTGTTCTCCGCACACTGCGCTCAATCCGTGCGTCCGGCATCCACGCCCACCTGCCAGCAAGCGCCTTTCCACAAGTTGATCGTGGCGACCGGAAAACGTGCCGAATTGGTCGGACTCCCCGCGAACTTCACCTTCTGCGTCAAGCAAAATGCTTCGCCGCCGGATGTGCCGTGCGGGCCAGAGCTGCATGCCGGATTGGCACCGTAAGCGAGCGGCACGAATGGCGTTTTGTTTGGCCTTCCCTATCGGGGGTGGATGCCGGAAATATCAACCACGTCGAAGGATAGGGCGGCGACGCTGACAAGGCGCTGCTGCCGTTGCGCACGGCGTGGCATCCACCTTGAAGAAGATGGTCGATCAGCGGCGAGCCACAACTGGAGACAGGCCTTGCTTGGCGCCCTTTGATGCGGGTTGTGCGGAACATGGCCATCCAGGCGGCCAGCAGTTTGCACACATACATCGTCCTCCCCTTCCAGGGGAGGATTGAGGTGGGGCAGCTCAGGGTTGCCAAAAAACCCAGGAAAAACGCCACACAACAGCTTGGCATGCAATCCTGCTTCTGCATCATGACCGCAGCGCCAGAGCACCCCACCCCAGCCCTCCCCTGCAAGCAGGGGAGGGAGCAAAGCTTGCAGGCAGCCAGACATAAGGGCTCGGCAGCTCTGTTTCCAGCCAGGACGCGGCCAGCGGTTTGCACGCGTTCGTCCTCCTCCCCTTCCAGGGGAGGATTGAGGTGGGGTAGCTCAGGGTTGCCAAAAAACCCGGGAAAAACGCCACAAAAAAACGCAGCAGGCAATCCTGCTTCTGCATCATGACCGCAGCGCCAGAGCACCCCACCCGGCCCTACCCTGCAAGCAGGGGAGGGAGCAAAGCTTGCAGGCAGCCAAGCATCGCACGCGCCGCTGCGTTGGCAGGTGAAGATTGCCTGTGGACCAGTATTGAGTGACCTGACGCAGCCACGGAACGGACCCGCCGCGCCACAATCGCCGGGAACCGGGTGTGACGTTGCATGAGCAGGAACTCGCCCGGATCAGGCGTCTTCGTCGGGTAAAAAGTTGTTGCGCATGTCCAGCTGGCAGCGTGAGAGCTGGGAAGGCGGGTAACTGCCCGGCCAGCCTTCGTCAAAATCCAGTTCGCTTGAAATCAGCTCATGTTCGCCCAGCACCTGTGCCATGGCCAGCAGATTGGCACTCAGAAGCGCCTTGCCCAGCGGTGACGACACCGGCTGCCTGGCGGCATTGTGGCGCTCCGCCAGGGCGCTGATGACGGCTGGCGGCAATTCCCAATAGGTGGCCGCCTGCACTGAGAGTCGTGCAGCGAGGCGGGCGCAGCCGGCGACGAACGCCGACGAGACCACCTTGGGAGTGGATGGCACCAGTTGGTCAAGCAGCCGCACCACCGCAACGGTGCCGGTCTGGCAGATGATGCCGGCCAGATAAGCCTCGAAGACATCGCCACCGCCCGCATTCTTGGCGAACCAGGCGCAGCCGTGGGAGCAGCGTTCGGCGTGATCCCACAACCGCTCGCCCGTGGCGCCCCGTCCCGCGGCGGCCCCGCTGGCCTGCAGAATGGGTTTCATCACATGCTGGGTCAGTACCCGGTGCAAGCCTTCCTGGCCCATCAGGATAACCGCCTGCTGCAGGCTGGCGATTGGTTGCGCGGTACGGTAGTAGGCGCTGCTGGTGGCGCGCATGACTTCGCCGACCATCAGTGGATCCCGGCCGACGAGTTTGGCTACCTCGCCGCCTGAGGACCGGTCGCTTTTCAACATGCGGAAAAGCTGCGGCAACACGGCAGGCAGACGCGGCAGGCTGCGCATATCGAAGCGCGTGCTAAGCGGTTCCAGACGATTGAGCGTGGCCAGCTCAACGCCGGACGGTGGGTGGACATCGCTGTGCGGAAATCCGAACACGAACCGATGAAAGCGATCCTCGATCTCTTCCGGCGAGGCGGTCGGACACGTTGTCGGGGCATCCCCGGTCGGACTGGTGGTCGCGGCGACGCGGGCGCGCACAGGCGTGGCTGGATATTGTCGGGTCCGGGTCGCGGCGACCGCGCCGCTGCCGAAGAGGCGCTGCCAGATGCTCCTCATAGACTTTCCTTCATTACCAGGGCGCTGATTCCGTCTGTGCTGCTCTGAGTAACGGCCGGTAACCGGTAATGTTTAGCGGCGTCAGGCTGGGCAGCCCATGCCGCTCCGCGGGTATAGAGTGCTTCTCTCCCCGCAGAGCGAACTACAGCGGTACGACTTCTTTCGCTTGGCTGGCCCCGAAACCGTTACTGACCTTTCTTCTTTTCCTGCTTGGCCGCTTTCTTTTCTTTCATCGTCTTGGCCGGCTTTTTCTTGTCGCTTTTCTTTGAATCCATGCCCTTGCTCATGCTGCTCTCCGTGATGGGATCGGGTGGTGGATGGGTGAAGCAGAAGAAAGTTTATGCTGTTACGTGGCGCTTGGGCAGCGCTCGCTCAGATGCGGTCTTGCGGGTGCAGATAGCGCCATTGGCCGGGTGGCAGTTTCGCCAGCGAAATGCGGCCTACGCGCAGGCATTTCATCGCCAGGACCTTCAGGCCGACGGCCTCGCACATTGGCGTGATCTGGCTGGGTTGCAGCTTCTTGAAGGCAAAGCGCAGACGCTGTTCACTCTGCCAGCTGACTTTGATCGGCGGCATCGCGTAGTTGTTGAAGTGCAGCCCGTGATTGAGCAAGGCCAGACCGTTCTCGATCGGCTCGCCGCTGACATCCACCTCAAACTCCTGTTCGAGACGATCGAGGTCTTCCGTGAGCCTGCGGGTAACGCGCCTGTCCTGGGTAAAGATCAGCAGCCCACTGGCTTCGGCGGGCAGCAGCAAGGGCGTGCTCAGCCGCTGCAGGTGGCGCTGCAGCGGGCGCACGCCGGAGCTGTCGTCGGCCGAGCGCGTCTCGGGCGTGACCAGCGCGCTGGCGGCCATGGGCTCATAACCTGCTGGTTTGTTCAGCACCAGCGTGGCCGGCTCGGTGGGAATCAGCGCAGCGGTGGGGTCGATGGTGATGTCTTGCGTGTCGACCATGAACTGCGGCCTTTCCACCACCACGCCATCGACCTGCACCCAGCCGCCCTCGATGTACTGCTCGGCCTCGCGTCGCGAACACTGTGCAAGCGCGACCACGCGTTTGGCGAGGCGGATGGGTTCTGTCATCGGAATGCCGCGTGGGGAAAGTACCTCATTGTAGAGCGCTCGGCTCTCGTAGGAGCGGCTTCGGCCGCGATGCTCTTGCTCAGATACCCAACGA
>JALYXN010000143.1 GCA_030947085.1 Pseudomonadota bacterium
ATGCACAAGCGCGCCCGCGAGGCGCTGGAGCAAGTGGGCGCCGAGTCATTGATGGGCCGCTGGATGCAGACGCTTTCCACCGGCGAGGCAAGGCGGGTGGTGATCGCGAGGGCTCTGGTCCACCGACCTCGCGCACTGTTGCTGGACGAGCCCTGCGCCGGTCTGGACATGGCCAGCCGTCGCCAGTTCATGGAAAGCATGCGCGCGCTCGCCGTCGGTGGTACGACCTTGCTGCTGGTTACCCATCATGTCGAGGAGATCATTCCGGAGATCGATCATGTCATCCTCCTGCGCGATGGACAGGTGTTTCGCCACGGCCTCAAGCAGGACACGCTTACCGATGCCGCGCTGTCGGCGACTTTCGATGAGCTGGTAGAGGTCAATCGGCATGGCGATTATTACGCGGCCGCACTCAGGTCGTAGTGATCCGAGGCGTCAGGTCACACGGCGCGGTTCGATGACGGGAACTGCACTGGAACGCTCTTTTGATGGTTGCCTGATTGCCTATCGCTCTCACACGCCGCTGGTCGGCAAGGTAGTGTCACATGCTCAAGATCCATAACCACGGCCATCAGGACGCAATCAGCTGGAACGAGGGTGAGCCATTGCCCGATCGTGCCGAGTGGCTGGATCTGGTGGATCCCACGCCAGCGGAGCGCGCCGCGGTTGAGCAGCTGATCCGGGCGCCGTTGCCGCAAAAAAAGGATATCAACGGGCTCGGGCTCTCCAGTCGGCACCATGACAACGAGCGCGTGCTGTCCCTGCATGCGCACCTCTATGCTGACCATCCGCATGGCAAGCCGGAGCCGCTGGGGATGATGGTCATGCAAGAGCGTTTGGTGACGCTTCGTTATCAGTCCTCAAGACCTTTCGACAAGGCCGTCGGTCATCTGCTGGACAGTGAAGATCGGCTGGATGGTTCGGATCTGCTGGTGGTCCTGCTGGAGGCGGTGGCGAACGACGTCGCCGAACAGATGCAGCGTATTGGAGCGGATGTATCCGAGCTTTCAGATGATGTTTTCACCGAGGTCAATGAACGAACCCGCGTACTGCGGCAGAAATTGCTGCGCATCGGCCAGCTGGAGGGACGGCTGGCCCGTTATCGCACCTCGCTGCTCGGCATGGGTCGTATCGTCGGATTTGTGCAACATCGTGCGCCAGATTGGATGGACGATGATGCCGAAGGCTGCATCAAGGTCGTTGCCAACGACCTCAAGACGCTGGATCAATTCGATGAGCAGCTCACCGCGAAGCTGCAGTTCCTGCAGGATGCCGTGCTGGGTTTCATCAATACCGACCAAAATGCGGTGATGAAACTGCTGACTGTGGCTTCAGTCGTGACCATTCCGCCGGTGATCCTGGCCGGGGTCTGGGGCATGAATTTCAAGCATATGCCCGAGCTGGACAAGATCTGGGGATATCCCATGGCGCTGGCGGCACTGCTGATCAGCATGGTGATACCGCTGGTGTGGTTCGGCATTCGCGGCTGGCTGTCGCGGGATTGATGTGGCGACGGTGATGCGCTCGGAGCAACCTGTCGCGAGATGGGGGCATGGCATTCGGGCCCTCGTCGGCGACACGGACTATTCCGGGGTTCTATTGGGCAGGTACCGTATCGATGGAGTCTGTTGCAGTGGACGACGCGGCGATCGCAGCGTTGACTATTCCCTGATGAAACTCGTCGTAGACTGACCGAATGTCCGGATCGACCCGATTGATCACCTATTCCATGGCTGCTGTCGATATCGGCAGCGACTTGCCGTGGTCATGGCCCGGCGGCGCGGCATCGGGGCAACGCGGCATGGTCGCGGAGATTCTGGCCGAGGTGTCGATGGAGGCGCTGCAGGGCGATTCGCTGGAGAACGTGCTGCAACGGATAGTGAAATGTCTGGCCCGGCATCTGCCGATCGCCATTGCCAGCATCATCCTGCTCAATGACGAGCGAACCCACTTTGTGCAGGAGGTATGGGCCGGCGTTGAGCTCGATCCACGCCACGAGTTGCCTAGGCCGGCCACACGGGGCGCCTCCGGTCGGTGTGTCCAGACGGGCCAGCCGCAGCTCGCCGATATGGGGGTGCATGCCGACTATGTGCCTCGCAATGTGGGGGTCAAATCCGAATACGTGGCACCGATACGGCACCGCGAGCATCTGCACGGCGTACTCAAGCTGGAAAGCACTTTCAAGGATTTTTTCACACCGGCGAT
>JALYXN010000152.1 GCA_030947085.1 Pseudomonadota bacterium
GCCTGGGCCACCGCTGCCACTATTTGTACGTAGAACGGGGTGGAGTAATCACGGGAATTCTGCCGCTGGCCGAGATACGTAGCCGGTTGTTTGGTCACGCGCTGATTTCGACGCCGTTTTGCGTTTACGGCGGAATAGTGGCGAGCGACACCGAGAGTGAAGAGGAGCTTACGCGGGCGGCCACGACGCTCGCCGCCGAGTTGCGCGTCGATTACCTCGAATTGCGCAACCGCGACCCTCACCACACTTCCTGGCCGGTCAAGGATCTGTACGTCACCTTCCGCAAGACGATCGATCCGGACCATGACAAGAACTTCAAGGCGATCAACCCCACGGTGCGCAACAAAATCCGCAAGGGAAGTCGCAACGGCCTGCAGGCGCGTCATGATGGCGCCATCGGCGATTTTTATCAGGTGTACGCGGAAAGCGTGCGCAACCTGGGCACGCCGGTGTTGCCGCGTAGCTATTTCCTGCTTCTGCAGCAAACGTTTGGCGAGGACTGCGAGACCACCGTGGTTACCCACCAAGGGCAGCCGGTGGCTACGGTCATGTGCTTTTATTTCCGCGATGAAGTGCATACCTATTACGCTGGCAGCGTGATGCGTGCACGCAATCTGGCGGCGAATGATTTCATGTACTGGGCAGTAATGCAGCGCGCGGTGGAGCGGGGCGTACGGATGTTCGACTTCGGTCGCAGCAAGCGGGATACCGGTTCCTATGACTTCAAAAGGCACTGGGGTTTCGAGCCGCAGCCGCTGCCTTATGCTTTTCACCTGGTGCGCGCCGAGACGGTACCCAATATCAGCCCCACGAATGGCAAATATGCCATGTTCATCGAGGCGTGGAAGCGATTGCCGCTGCCGGTGAGCCGCGTGTTGGGCCCGTGGCTCGCGCGGGATCTGGGTTAGTCATGGAATCGATATTGTTTCTCTGCCACCGACTGCCGTGGCCACCTGACAAGGGCGACAAGATTCGCTCGTACCACGTATTGCAGCGGCTCGCTGAGCGCTACCACGTCTACCTGGGTACCTTTGTGGACGACCCAGCCGACTGGCAACACGTTGCGGCGGTGGAGGCGATGTGCGCCGGAGTGTGTATTCGGCCGTTGAAGCCCTGGCAAACGCGCTGGCGTGCGCTTGTCGCCTTGGCACGGGGCGAGGCCCTCACCGTTGGGATCTATCGCGACCGAGTGATGCGGCGTTGGGTCGAGCGGGTGCTGGCCGAGCACAAGCCGACGGCGGCCTTGTGCTATTCGTCCGGGGTGGCATCGTTCCTCACGCCGCGCGCGCCATTGCGCCGGGTCATGGATTTCGTGGATGTGGACTCCGACAAATGGCGCCAATATGCGCAGTCCCGTGGCGGTGTGGCACGCGTGATTTACGGACGCGAAGCTAGGCGACTGGCCGAGTTCGAACGCGCTATCGCCACGCAGTTTGACGCCAGCATCTTTGTCTCCGAAGCGGAAGCGACGTTTTTCCGGCATCAGCTTCCGGGATCGGCTCGCAAGGTGCACGGTATTCCCAATGGCGTCGATGTCCAGTATTGGGACCCGCAACGGCTCTATTCCAACCCCTACAGGCCAGGAGAGCGAGTGGTCGTGTTCGCCGGGGCCATGGATTACCGCGCCAATGTGGATGCGGTGCAATGGTTTGCGCGTGAAGTCTGGCCACTGGTTTCCGCCCGGTGCCAACATGCTCGCTTTTACATTGTGGGCAGCAAGCCGACGGCCGCGGTCCGCGCACTGGCCGATCTTGCAGGCATCTCGGTGACGGGGCGAGTGGAAGATATGCGGCCGTATCTGGCGCACGCCCATGTCGTGGTGGCACCGCTGCGCATCGCCCGCGGCATTCAAAACAAGGTGCTGGAAGCGCTAGCCATGGAAAAAGTGCTGCTGGCAACGCCTGAAGCTTACGAAGGGGTCGAGGATTTCGCGGGTCGCCAGGGATGCATCGACGCCACGCCTGCGGTGCTGGCGACGGAAGCCTTGCGTTGGCTGGATGTGCCACATGCAGCGCGGGTGCCCGCCGCTCGCGCCATGGTTCGATCTCATTACGACTGGGCGCGCAGTCTCAACCTGTATGAAAACGTGTTGTGCAACAGGCAGTCAGCGACTGTGGCCAAGGATGCGGTGTGCGCTCCCGGTTTAGAGACATGCCCGTGAACTCGCTCTATGCATCGAGGGCCGGCATTTCCCTACGCACCCGAGCTTGGGCACCTGCGGTAGCTGCTTTCACTATCGCCGTGATCGTGACGCTGGTCTGCTATTGGCAGACCGTGCAATCACTGGTGTCGGCTTGGGATCACGATGGCACCTATCAGTATGCGTTCCTGATCTTTCCGCTGAGCCTGTGGGTAGCGTTCAGTCTGCGCCATCAGCTTCGGGCGAACTCGCCCGCGCCCAGCATCTGGGGGCTGGCAGCCGTGGCTGCGTTGGTATTCGTCTGGTATGCCGGGCATCTGCTTGACGTCAATCTGCCGCAGCACTTTGCTCTTGTCGCTCTGTTTCCGGCGCTGGTGCTCGCTTGCTGGGGCTGGCGCGCGTTGTGGGTGCTGGTTTTCCCGCTGGGCTACCTGGTGGTGTTCGCCGTTCCGTGGGGCGATGGGCTGTTAGGTCCGCTGCAAGACATTACAGCGCATTTTGCGGTACGCGCGCTGGAGTTGACTGGCACGCCGGTGCTGCTCAACGGACGGCAAATCATGACGCCTTCGGCGGTATGGATGGTGGCGGACGCATGTAGCGGCGTGAAGTTCTTTATCGCCTGTACCGCGCTGGGCTGTCTGAACGCCTACCTGATGTACCAGCGCTGGTGGAAACGGGCAGCTTTTGTGGTGCTGGCGGCTGTTACGCCCGTCATCGCCAATGGACTGCGGGTCTATTTCACCATACTGATTGGTGAGACCTGGGGAATGAAATACGCCACCGGTACGGATCACATGATTTTTGGCTGGCAGTTCTTCGGTATCGTGTTGTTGTTGCTTTTGCTGGTTGGCTGGTTCTTTCGCGATAATCCCGTCACGCAAAAAGCCGATCCTGCGCGTCACGACGTGTTCGTAGGTCCGCGCGCCGTCATTTGGCTCGTGGCATTGGCGCTGTTGGTAGTGGGTCCGGTGTTGGGAGCCAGAATTCCAGCGCCAGCCCCGTATGAAACACTGCACGTGACCGCACCTACGATTGCCGGCTGGACCGGCCCGCAATCCTCCCCCCACGATTGGCAGCCAGTCTTCGAAGGCGCGGCCGGGCAGGTGCATGCGTCCTATCGATCGAAGGCTGACGGTCATCAGGTTGTCGAGCTGTTCCATGCGGTCTACACCGGCAAACCGCGTCGCGGACATAATTTGATCACCCACGGAAACGAGGTTTACGATTCAGCAGATTCGCAAATTCTGAGCCACGCATATCTGCAAGTAGGTGTGGTCGGCGGTGGGAGCACGAGCGCTGGCGAGCTGCGGCTTGCCGGCGCGATAGGTCCGCGGTTGGTGTGGTACTGGTACTGCGTCGAGCGCAGCTGCACGAGCTCGCCGGTGATGACCAAATTGCTGCAAGCGTGGGCGGTATTGCGCGGGCATGTGCCGCGATCGTCGGTATGGGCATTGTCCTCGCCGGTTACCAGCAGCGGCCTGGAGCAAGCTCGAACGAAGTTGCAGACCTTCGCGCAGGCCTTGCTCGCGGCAAACACGTGGGATTCGCCGGCCCAGCGGCGAGCTGATGTCGCAGGTAACCATCCGTGAACGACAAGCCCCTGATCGTGCATGTGCTCCACCGGCTGGATACAGGTGGCATGGAGCGCATCATCGTGTCGCTGATCAACGGGACTGGTGATCGTTAC
>JALYXN010000199.1 GCA_030947085.1 Pseudomonadota bacterium
GAGCGGATCATGAGCGGCATGCTCGAGCGCGGCTACACCGTCGAGTTCGCGGCGCGGTTGTTCGAACAGATCAAGGGCTTCGGCAGCTACGGTTTTCCCGAGAGTCATGCGGCCAGCTTCGCCAGCATCGTCTACGCCAGCTGCTGGCTGAAATGCCACGAGCCGGCCGCGTTCGCCTGCGCTCTGCTCAACGCGCAGCCGATGGGTTTCTATGCACCGAGCCAGATCGTGCAGGATGCCCAGCGTCATGGCATCGCGGTGCGTGCGCTGGATGTGCACCACAGCGACTGGAACTGCACGCTGGAAGAGGACGCGCGGGGTCGCGGACAGCCGGCGATCCGGCTGGGACTGCGGCAGGTGCGGGGTTTCCGGCAGGATGCCGCCGAACGGCTTTCAGCGGCACGGGCCGAGCGCGATTTCGTCGATGTGGTCGACCTGTGTAGCCGTACCGGTATCGATCGGCGGCAGCAGGATCTGCTGGCCGAATCCGGTGCCCTGAGCGAGCTCGCCGGTCATCGCCACCGGGCGAAATGGGCGGTGGCCGGGGTCGAGGTGCAGCTGCCGTTGTTCGACCGGGTCAGTCCGCCCGAGCAGGCCGTGAGTCTGCCGGCACCTTCGGTGGGCGAAAACCTGATCGCCGACTATGCACGCACAGGGCTGACCCTGGGGCCGCATCCGTTGACGCTGCTGCGGGCGAGATTGCAGGCCGGACGCTACGTCGATTCACGCAGTCTGCGTACGCGCCCGCATCAGAGCTGGGTACGCGCCGCTGGCCTGGTTACCCAGCGGCAGCGGCCGCAGACGGCCAGCGGGGTCACCTTTCTCACCATGGAAGACGAGCATGGTTTCGTCAACGTGGTGATCTGGAGCCATGTGGCCGAGCGACAGCGACGTGCCTATCTGGAGGCGCGGCTGCTGGGCGTGGAAGGGCAGTGGGAGGCGGTCGATGGCGTCAGTCACCTGATCGCCCATCGCCTGGCCGACATGAGCGACCTGCTGGGCGCGCTGGACAGTCGCTCGCGCGACTTTCATTAACCCACGCCCGACTCACGCCAGACTGGTGGCCACGCCGAAACTGATCGCCATGATCACCGCCACCGTCATGCAGGCGCTGCCGGGGCGAATGCGGCGGGCGTCGATGCGCGGCACCAGCCGCCACAGCAAGACGGTGCCGATCAGCATGTCCACCACCAGCATGATTCGCAGCAGACCTGAATTGAGCAGCGCCGCGTAGGGCGGGTGCAGCCGGCCCTCATAGGCGGCCACGCCAACCATCAGCAGCATGCCGATCATGGTCCACACCAGGCACGCGAAATAGATCCGGTTGAAGACCACATTGCAGCGCTCGGTCCAGCGCAGCACTGACCAGCCGATCAGCGCGAACACCAGCGCCGCCATGCTGCTGTAAAGCACCCACCACAGCAGGCTGCTGATGATCGTGAGGAAAGTCGTCATGTGACTTGCCTGAACCCCAGACCGCGCAACAGCTTGGCCATCAGCCAGGCCGGGCCGATCAGCAGATAGGCCAGGTCGGTGAGAAAACTCGGCTTGCGGCCCTCGAACTTGTGGCCGATGAACTGGCCGATCCACGCCACCACGAATACGCCGACCGCGAGGTAGCAGAGCGAGGCGGCGCCGAGCTGGTAGTACAGCACGTTGGTGACGGCGGCCATGATGGCGAAGGCGATCAGCAATGCAACGGCCAGCCGATGCGAATGCTTCCAGTACCAGTAGAACGACAACACGATCACCAGCACTGCCCATGAACCCGGGCGCAGGAGGGACGCCGGCACCGGAATCGCCCACAGCAGGGCGATCACGGTCCACACGATGAGCGGCACGCAGATCCAGTGGAGCAGCCGATTGGTCGGGTTCTGATGGTCGTTGCTGTAACTGTCGAGCCAGCTTTGCATGTCACGCATCGTCATTTCCCGGTGGAACTCAGTTAAGTCGAATGTCGGCCAGTCGCTGCAGCGCTTCGGCATATTTGGCGGCGGTGCGGGTGATCACCTCATCAGGAATCACCGGGCCGGGCGCGGTCTTGTTCCAGTGCTGCGTTTCCAGCCAGTCGCGCACGAACTGCTTGTCGTAGCTGGGCGGGCTGATGCCGACGCGGTATTCGTCCGCGGGCCAGAAGCGCGAGGAATCCGGGGTCAGCATCTCGTCCATCACATAGAGTTTGCCGTCAGAGTCGGTACCGAACTCGAACTTGGTGTCGGCAATGATGATGCCGCGCTCGGCGGCATAGGTCGCCGCCCACTGATAGATCGCCAGCGTCGCGTCACGCACCTTGCCGGCCAGCTCGGCACCGACCGCATCGACCACCAGCTCGTAACTGACATTCTGGTCATGATCGCCCACCGCGGCCTTGGTCGACGGGGTGAAGATCGGCCGCGGCAACTGCTGCGCCTGCCGCAGGCCGGCGGGCAGGGCGATGCCGCACAACGCGCCGCTGGCCTGATAGTCCTTCCAGCCCGAACCGA
>JALYXN010000210.1 GCA_030947085.1 Pseudomonadota bacterium
TCTGAACGCGGTTTGTCCGCTGGCTGTCCGGACGCGCGGATTCGTTGTCCGCGGACAGGCATCCGTGCGGGACTGCGCAGAAAAACCGCCATTCAATGGGTTTTCGGTGTTCCAGCGCCTTGGCACAGCTGGTGCAAAGTCCTCCGTGAAAGCCACTTCCTCTCACGGAGAACCATCATGAAATACGAAACCCTTATCCTGCAGATGCTTTTCGGCGTGTGCCTGCTGGTGTGCGTGCTGACGTTCGGCGCCATGCTCACCTACCACGCTCCCGTTCATGCAATGGTCGCAAAGGCGGCTGCGGCCACTGTTGGGCCCGTGCCGCAGGCCGGTTGAGAAAACAACCGAGGAGCCCGCGGCTATACTTGACCCTAGGAGCCTGTCGGGCTTTGGTGGTCGAGGCGAGAATTCGCCTGTGCGGTACAGATTCCTGACGTTTCGCCGGTCCATAGTGGTTCTATGGACCAAGAATCGGCGGGGATATGGACCGCACGGGCGGATTCGCAGACCGGCCAACCAAAGTCCGACAGACTCCTAGCCATGCAGACGTTCGTTCCCGAACGCATGCGCAGTCGGGGTAAGCGCACACGATGGACAAGCAGATCGAGAGCATCATCTCGCCGCGGGTTGCTGCGGGACGCGCGAGAGGAGGTCGGCCGTCCCAACAGGATGCGCTGATCTGTTTGCACGACCAAGCAACGGACACCTCTTTGCTGGTGCTGGCCGATGGCATGGGCGGTGACGGCGCCGGCGAGCTGGCCTCCGAGGGCGTGATCGCGGTGGCGCGGCAATTGTGGGAGCAGGGCCAGTGGCGAGAACAGCCCGGTGCGATCTTCCTTGAGGCCCTGTGCCAGCAATCGCATACGGAACTGCGCCGCCGTGGCCGGGATCTGGCCAGCGGCGAACCGCATTCGACCGTGGTGGCACTGCTGATCAGGGGCCGCCGCCTGTGCTGGGCGCATGTGGGAGACAGTCGTCTTTACCATTTTCAAGGCAAGCGCTGTCTGGGTCGCACGCAGGACCACAGCGTGTCCCAGTGGAAGGTGGGCCGGCGCGAACTGGCTGCGGATCGGGCAGGAACCGATCCGGACCAGCACAAGCTGCTGCGTGGATTGGGAGGGCTGCAGCCGCCACAGGTCGATCACGGCGGCGCCGTCGTGCGCCCGGGCCAGTCCTTCGCCCTGTGCAGTGATGGCGTATGGGAGCAGTTGTCGATCCAGGAGCTGGGACGCCTCGCCAGTCGCCGGGATCAGGGCGATGCACTGCACTGGGCGCTTACGCTTGCTTTGAATCGCGCGGGCCAGACGGGTGACAACGTCGCCTTGATCCTGTTCCGGACCGGGTGGCTGTCGTGGTTCCATCGTCGTATCTCGCGTCGTGCGGATATGCTGGGTCCGGTGCGAGTTTGAGTTCAACAGGCGCAATGGATGACATCAGTAAAAATGTGCAGCGGCGGTAGTCGCCTGCTGAAGCCCGCGGCGCTGCTGCTGTTGTCGATGCTCGTGATCGTCGGCTGTGCACCATTGACCAGGCATTCCGTGCCGGTGGCGGTGCAACCGAATGCGTCGGGCGCGCAGCGCGCCCCGGTTGCTGCCGCACGCGAAAATTCATTATCCCTGGCAGCGATCGTCAATGATCAAATCCAGCACGGGCGCTATGCCGAGGGTGAAGCATCACTGCGTCGTTATCTGATGGAACATCCGGGAGAGGGCTCGGCCAAGGCGATGCTGCATCAACTCACCGTCGATCCGAGGCAGATGCTTGGCGCTGGCGCCGGTGATTACACGGTCAAGCCGGGAGATTCCTACAGCAGTCTCGCCGCGCATTATCTCGGCGATGCCAGTCTTTTCGTGGTGCTTGCGCGCTACAACGGATCCGGCAATCCGTCGGATCTGCGCGTCGGTCAGACCCTGAAGTTGCCGCTGTCGGCGCGCGGCGTGGATGAAGCCGTGGCTAGCCCGATGGCCGACACTGCGCCGGTGCGCGAGGCAACCCCCCTGCAGGTGCAGGTGGCGGCACTGGCCGACGCATCGCCAGAAGCAAAAGCGGGGCAGCTGCAGGAAGAGAGTGTGACCTTGTTCAAGCAGGGTAAGAAACAGGCCGCGCTCAAGCATCTCGATCAGGCGTTGCTGATCCAGCCGACGCTGAAATCGAGCGGCGCTGTTGCGACCTCATTGCGCGAGCAGTTGGTGGCCAAATATCACGAACAGGCCGTGGTGCTGTATCGCGATCAGAAGCTGGATCCGGCCATCGCCCTGTGGGACCGCGTGCTGGCCATTGAACCGGGGTTTGAACCGGCCGTGATCTACCGGACGCGCGCACTTGAATTGAAGCGCCGACTCAAACAGTTCTGAGGCTTCCGTCCAGGGAAATCAGGCCAGCGGCGAGGGGTCTTCGTCCTGATCGGGACGCGGCAAGATCCGGGTAGGCTGATTGACGTCGTCCGGCGACGCGTCGTCGGGCGTGCCGCGGGGACGGGCATCGCGGTCTTGCAGCGCGCCGTTCATCAGGTTGAATGCCGCAAAGACCCGACCCAGTTCGTCGCGCCTGGCGAGGCGGATGCGGTGACGGAAATCGCCACGTGCTACCCGCAACATGGCATTGCCGAGCAAATCGAGCATCGTCATCAGCCGCCGCAGCAACCAGTAGATGGAGCCGACCGCTGCGACCAAGGTGACCAGCAGTACCGCGATGATTACCCACAGCGTTATTTTCTGGGCAGCGCGCAGCGGCGCGTCACTGATGCCCAGGCGCAAGTGTCCTACCGTGGCCGATTGATACTGGATCGGCGCGTCGAACAGCAGCATCTGACCCTGGTCGGCAGCGCTGCCAGGGTCGGTCCGATAGCTTTGGATATCCCCGTTCCGCAACCCGTTTTGCGGTCCTTCGAGCGCGGCGAGTTTGCCGTTGATTTGTGCCGGCTGGGTACTGGCAATGATATGGCCATGTCGATCGGTGATCGCGAGATACCGAATCTGCTGGTTGCGCGCGATGCTTTCCACCAGCGCGCGGGTGGCGGCCTGGTCGCCGAGCAGCAGGTCTTCGGCCGATTCATTGGCCACCATGCGACTCATGGAACTGCCAAAGTCCAGCGCAAGGCCGGTGACCGCGGCATGCTGCTTGGCATAGATCGCAGCCAATCCGATCAGCAAGGTCAGGCTCACCACGATGCCGAGGATGCCCGACCAGCGCAGGCGCAGCGAGACGATGCGCGTGGCTAGTGGCTTGTCGTAAAGACGTTCGTATTCTCGACGGGCAAGGCGAAGATCCTCCACCACTTCCGCACCGCGCTGATAGCGATCCTGCGGCCTGCTTGCCAGCAGCGTGTGCACCAGGTCGGTGAGTATCGACGGTGCGGACGGATCGCGCGGCTGGATGCGGGGGCGCCGCACGTGTCTGCGCTGACGCAGCAGCTGACGCATATCGTCCGTCGGCGGCCACGGCAGCTTGCCGCAGACAAGCCAGTAGAGCATCACGCCCAACGAAAAAAGATCGCTGCGCGCATCGGTGGGCTCGCCCCGAAGATGCTCCGGCGCCATGTAGGACGGCGTGCCGCCGATCTCGGTACGCGGCTGGTTGGCGCTGTCTTCTGCCCGGCGTCGTTCGGCAATCCCGAAGTCGTTGACCTTGATCTGCTGCCAGCCATCGCCGAGCATGATGTTTTCGGGTTTGATGTCGTGGTGCACGACATCGTGGGCGTGGGCATAGTCGAGCGCGGCTGCGACCTGCTCGGCGATATCCAGGATCACCGGAAGGGCAGGGAATCCTTCACGCGAAATGCGGCTGGCCAGCGTTTCCCCCGACAGGCGTTCCATGGCGATATAGGAATACCCGTCCTCACTTTCTCCCGCGTCGAAGATGGTGAGGATATGGGGATGGGTAAGATGGCCTGCAGCCCGCGCTTCGGCCACGAAGCGCCGACGATAAGCCGGGTCGGCGGCCACTTCCTGATGCAGGCATTTGATCGCGACCTTGCGCTGGATATCGGGATCGAAGCCGGCGTAAACCACCGACATGGCACCTTCACCCAGGATGCCTTCGATGACGTAGCGCCCGATCGTTTTCGGGATCTCGCGCCCGTTCATTGACGAACCGTCAGAACAGCCACCAGGCGATGGCAGCTGCTCCAAGCAGCACCAGGCCGCCAGCGATCCAGCGTGAGCGCAGAGTGGGGCTGACCTCCCTCTCGCGGGTCAGAAAGCGGAACTCGGCTTCGCCCAGCCGGACATGATCGCCGTGTTTGAGGGCGGCCTCGTGCACGCGTCGATCATTCACATAGGTACCGTTGGTCGACAGCGTGTTCATGATGACGTAATGCCCGGGCTGAATGATGATCCAGCCGTGCGAGCCGGAGACGCTCGAATCATTCACGATGATGTCGTTGTCGGTTCTTCGTCCAATGGTCTGTCGACCCTGGCGAAGCGGGAAGCGAAGAGTCTCCAATCCCGCGCTCAATCCTTCCAATACCGGTTGTCGGGTACTGGCGGGACCATCAGGGGCAAACTCCGTCTCCCCTGCATACTGGCGCAGGGACTGGGTGGAGAACAGCCGTGTACCTTGCGGGCCGGAAGATTTTTCCACGGCGCGATGGGGTAACGGTTTGCCAGGGCTGCTCATGAAAATTCTCGGGTCGGCACTCGGCACTTACTATAACCAGGTTCGCACGGTGGCAAGGGTGAAGACCCGCAAACATGTCAGTTCGGCAGCACGGTGCTACCGGGCTCCGTCTAACGCATCAACGCGGTGCAGTTATCGACGCAGCCGTGGGTGCCTCGAACGCCACTCTTCGCGGCCGACATAAAGCGTGGCGGCAGCCACCATCAGCGCCAGCAGATACCAGGTGATCAGGTAGGCCAGATGGTTGTTGGGG
>JALYXN010000221.1 GCA_030947085.1 Pseudomonadota bacterium
GATGCCCACCACGGTGCCTGGCGCTTGCCGTACCAGGCTGATTCGAGCGTGTCGATCAGCGCCATGCTCAATCCTCAGTCGACGTCCCACTAACGGCGGCATCGTGAAACTGCATGCGGTGCAACGCGGCATATTGCCCGCTCAACGCCATCAGTTCGGCGTGGCTGCCACGTTCGATGATCGCTCCATGATCCATGACGGCGATCTGGTCGGCGCCCTCGACCGTGGACAGGCGGTGGGCGATGACCAGGGTGGTGCGGTCGCGCATCAGTCGCTGCAACGCCTGCTGGATCAGCCGCTCCGATTCGGTGTCCAGTGCGCTGGTGGCTTCGTCCAGTACCAGGATCGGGGCGTCCTTGAGGATCGCGCGCGCAATCGCAAGACGCTGGCGCTGCCCGCCGGAAAGCATGTTGCCGCCCTGGCCGATCTGGGTGTGAATGCCCTGCGGCATGCGCGCGATGAACTCCATCGCGTTGGCCGCCTCAGCCGCAGCCACAATGTCCGCTTCGCTGGCGCCAGCCAGCTCGCCATAGGCGATGTTGTTGGCGACGGTATCGTCGAATAGCACCACGCTCTGCCCGACCCAGGCGATCTGGCGGCGCAGCGAGGCGAGCGAGTAATCCTGATAGTCCTCGCCGTCCAGCACGATGCGACCGTCACTGGGCGCGTAGAAGCGCGGCAGAAGGCTGACCAGACTGCTCTTGCCACTGCCGGAACGACCGACCAGCGCGGTCACCGTACCCGGAGAACAGTGCAGATCCACCCTGCGCAAGGCCTTGAAATCGTTTCGCGGGTAGATCAGCCCCACGCCCTCGAAGCGAATATCGCCCTGTGCACGTGCCAGTTCGCGCTTGCCTTGATCGACCTCCGCATCAAGGTCCATGACCTCGAAAAGATCCTCGGCAGCGGACAAGCCGCGCTGGATCTGCGCTTGTACATTGGCCAGACGCCGCAGTGCTGGCAACATGGTGCCCATCGCCGTCAACACGGCGAAGAACACGCCCGGCGACACCTGCTGCAGAACACTTGGCCTGGTCCCCAGAAACACCAGTGCGGCCATGGCAAACGCACCCATCAGCTGGATGGTGGAACTTGACGCCGCATTGGTCACGGCAATCTTCAGATTGAGCCGGCGGGAACGACGCGTGATGTCGTCGAAACGATCGGCCTCATGCGCCTGACCGCCGTAGATACGCACTTCACGATGCGCGCCGACCGATTCCTCCACGGTACCGGTGACCGAACCCATGGTGTTCTGTATGTGTCGACTGATCAACCGATAGCGCCGGCTGACAATGGTGGCAATCACCGCGATCGCCGGCACGAGGATCAGCAGCACCAGGGTGAGGTACGCACTGTTGTGCAGCATCACGCCGAACATGAAAATCACCATGGCGACGTCGGTCACCATGACTTTCGCCGCATCTGAGGCTGCCGAAGCCACCTGTTCGCTGGTGTAGGTAATGCGGGAAACCTGCTGGCCGGATGGCTCCTTGCCAAAAAAGGCTGCCGGCAGGCGCAGGTAGGCCTTGAACACGTCGATCTGGATCGACTGCACCACGTAGCGACCGATGTAGGTGATGCCGTAATTGCTGACGAAGGTGCCGCAGGAGCGCACGAGAAAGATGCCGACGATCCAGATGGGCATCCAGAAAATGAGGTAAGGATCCTTGCGCACGAACAGGCCGTCGATCATCGTCCTCAGCAGATCGGTGAACAGGGCCAATCCACCGGCATCCAGCAGCATGCCGACGAACGCCACCATGCCGATCGCCCAGTGACGGCGGCTATAGCCGAGCAGACGTTTGTAGATGCCCCAGCTTTCTGCATTCCACAAGCTGCTTTTCGGGCGACTCATTGCGCCGCATCCGGCTTGCTCGGCGTGGTGGCGATCGAAAGCCGGGTAAAGCCGAGCTGGCCCAATGCGTCCATCGCGGTGATCACGTTCTGGTTCGGCGTCATCGCATCGGCGCGAATGGTCACCGGCTGATCGCGGTGGTCGCCGGCATTGCGGGCAATGGTCTGCTTGAGCGGTTCGATGCCCTCGCCCAGCACTTCGTCGCTGCCGACATAAAAGTGGCCGTCCCGATCGACCATGATCGTCAGCGCTGGCGCATGCATGTCCCGATCCGTGGTGCTCGCCTCGGGCAGGGTCACTTTCATGCGCGAGTGCTGGACGAACGTGCTGGTCAGCACGAAGAACATCAGCAGAGTCAGCAGTACGTCGATCAACGGGATCACGTTGATCTCGAAATCGTCCCCGCGGCGATGGTTACTGATACGCATCGTGATGCTCTCAGCCAGCGCTCGGGGCGGGCGTACGACGAACGCGCGCCGCAGCGGTGGACGACGTGAGAGTCAGGTCATCCAGCAAGGCCGTGGCCTGCTTTTCCATGTCCACGCAGTAGCCGGCCACGCGCGAACGGAAATAGCGGTGCAACACATAAGCGGGAATCGCCACGGTGAGGCCCGACGCGGTACAGATCAGTGCCTCGCCGATGCCGCCGGCCATCTTGGTCGGGTCGCCGATGCCGCCGGCCATCACGTCCATGAACATGCGAATCAGACCGATCACGGTGCCGAACAAGCCCAGCAGCGGGCCGATCAGTGCAATCGTGCCGAGGGTGTTGAGGTAGCGCTCCATCCGATGCACCACGTGCCGACCGGTGTCCTCGATGCGCTCCTTGATGATGTCGCGCGGCTGCTTGCGAACAGCCAGTGCGGCAGCCAGCAGTTCGCCCAGCGGCGAGCCGTTGGACAAGGCCTCCAGATGGACCGGGTCGAGCTGGCCGGCGCGCGCCCACTGGCGCACTTCGTCACCCAGACCAGGCGGAAGAACCGATCTGCGCCGCAAGGTCCAGCAACGTTCCAGCACGATTGCCAGGGCAATCGCTGAACTGATCAGGATGGGCACCATCGCCCACCCGCCCGCCATCAAAATTTCCAGCACTTTCAACTCCACCGCACGACCGGACGTGAAGGGCGCATGATAGCAGTCTGGCC
>JALYXN010000225.1 GCA_030947085.1 Pseudomonadota bacterium
AGGCGGTCAAGCGGGTGCGCTCGCAGGCCGAAGACCGCGCCGAAGACCGCATCCTCGATGCCCTGCTGCCGCGCCGCCAGACCCCGACCGACTGGAATCAGGACCCGACGCCGGTTATCGCCGAGCCCAGCGACACGCGGCAGAAACTGCGCAAGCAGCTGCGCGAGGGCGCGCTGGACGAGCGCGAGATCGAGCTGGATTTCGCCATGAACGTCGGCGTGGACATCGTCTCGCCGCCGGGCATGGAGGAGATGGGCGCGCAGTTGCGGCAGATGTTCCAGAATATAGGCGGCGCCAAGACCCAGCAGAGAAAATTGGCGATCAAGCTGGCGCGACCGATGCTGATCGACGAGGAAGCCGGCAAGTTGCTTAACGACGACGACGTTCGCAGCCAGGCGATGGAATCGGCCGAGCAGAACGGCATCGTGTTCATCGACGAGATCGACAAGGTGGCCCAGCGCAGCGGTGATCACGGCACCGGCGCCGGGGTCAGCCGCGAAGGCGTGCAGCGAGACCTGCTGCCGCTGGTCGTGGGCTCGACGGTGTCGACCAAGTACGGTCCGATCAAGACCGACCACATGCTGTTCATCGCCTCGGGCGCGTTTTCGCTGGCCAAACCGTCGGACCTGATTCCCGAGCTGCAGGGCCGGTTGCCGATCCGGGTCGAGCTGTCCGCACTCAGCGTGGACGACTTCAAGCGGATCCTGCGCGAACCGAACAACGCGCTGACCAAGCAGTACGTCGCTTTGCTGAGTACCGAGGGTGTTGGTCTGGCGTTCACTGATTCAGGCATCGATCGCTTGGCCGAGGTGGCATTTCAGGTCAACCAGACCACCGAGAACATCGGTGCCCGCCGGCTGCATACGGTGATGGAGCGCCTGCTGGAGCACATCTCCTATGAAGCCGCAGATAAGTCCGGTGAAAACTATACGATTGACGCCGAACACGTCGATAAATCGCTAGGCGATCTGGTTAAGGATGAAGACCTCAGCCGCTACATCCTGTAACCAAGCCTGACTGTGAACAAGCCAACACCTGGAGTCTGATAAAATCAATGCCGTGAGCAACATTATTGAATTGAAGAACACCGGCCAGCGCGCCCAACTGCGTGAAGCGCAGCAAAAGCAGACGCTGGTGCGGCTGTGGCGTGAAGACCTGGAACATGGCAGTTTTTGCGGCTATGTCGGCGGCGTGGGCCGCGAGTTCTTTCTGCTGTGGGTGGTCGGCGACGGCATTACCTATGACGGTATGTACGTGATGCGCCATCGCGATATTTCCGAGCTGGAGTCGCCTGACAAGCATCACGCGTTCTTCGAAAAGGCGCTGGCGCTGAAGCACATCCTGCCGCGCCCGCCACGCGGGTTTCCGCTGGACAACATCCGCGAGGTGATCCAGGCCGCTGGCGCGCAGGCCCCGGTGATCGGCGTGCATGTGGACAGCGAGGACGAAGCCGAGGTCTGTTACATCGGCCGGCTGGTCAGCGCCGAGGACGATGGCTTCCATATGCAGGAGCTCAGCCCGGATGCCGAGTGGATGCGCGAACCCTCATTTTTCAGCTGGGACGAGGTTTCCACCGTCAGCATCGAGGACAGCTATGCGCAGTCCCTGATGGCCGTGGCGGGCGCCGCGCCGCCGCTGGAGAAGGGCGACAGCGGTATCGGGATCGGCATCTGACGCCGGCTATCCGGTTAGTGCAGAAAAGCCCGCCTCCCTGGCGGGCTTTTTCGTTTCCGGGGTTTCGTCGATTGGATGCCGCTGTGGGAGCGGCTTCAGCCGCGAGGCTGGTGACGTTGTTGCTATCAGAGCCAGAGCACCTCGGCTGAAGCCGCTCCTACACTTGCCGTCATGACTGGCTCGTTTTCACTTGGTGCCTGCCGGAGCCAGACCAAACATGTGCTTGCGCGCCTCGTCGTCCGTGGCCAAGTCCACCTTGTCCTTGATCGTGTCGCCGACGGCATACGCGCGTTGAGTGGCATCGCGCGAGCCTATCGCATCGAACCAGCGCTTGAGGTCGGGGAAGTCCTCCAGTGCCATGCCCTGGTTTTCATGCGGCACGATCCACGGA
>JALYXN010000230.1 GCA_030947085.1 Pseudomonadota bacterium
CTCGCCTGGATCCGCGTATCAACGTGACCGACCAGGGTGACGGCTCGATCTCGATGGCCGGTTTGCCCAACCGCTACAACAACATCAGCGTCGACGGTATCTCCCAGGGCGACCCGTTTGGCCTGAATGCCAATGGCCTGCCCTATCAGGGTTCGCCGATCTCGTTTGACACCATTGGCGAGTACAACATCTCGACGGCCAACTTCGATGTCAGCTCCGATACCGTCGGTGCCGATATCAACGCGGTGACCAAGTCAGGCACCAACGAATTTCATGGCTCGGTCTACTACGTTTACCGCAACGCGAACAAGACGGTGGGTAACGCGGGCTGGCTGGACCGCGATGCGCCCGGCTACAACTACACTGGTTACCAGCGTGACTGGACCGGTGGCTTCACAGTGGGTGGTCCGATCATCAAGGACAAGCTGTTCTTCTTCGTGTCGGCCGAGCGTCAGAAGACCACCGGCATCGGTTCAGATTCGTCCAACGGCCTGGATTCCTCGCTGACCGGCGCTTCCACCTCCAACAAGATTTCTCCGAGTGACCTGCAGCAGGTGATCGACACAGCCACGACGCTGGGTTTGCAGCCCGGTTCGTTTGGTGCCGGCTCCAGCACGCTGGACGACAAGCGCTACCTGGCCAAGTTCGACTGGAACATCAGCAACAATCACCGCGCCAGCCTGACCTATCAGTACACCAAGGAAACCCAGCCGATCGTGCAGGGTAATTCCTCCAACCAGGTGGGTCTGAGCAGCTACTGGTATACCAAGGACAGCCTGACCAAGAACACCGCGCTGCAGTTCTTCGATGATTGGACCGAAAACTTCTCGACCGAGGCCAAGGTCAGCTATCAGACGTTTTCGCAGCTCGCCGGCAATGCGATCAACCAGCCGCAGGTGCAGGTCTACCTGAGCCCCGACAACAAGGGGCCGTCCGTATACCTGGGTGAGGATCAGTATCGCCACGAGAACGCGATCAGCACCAAGAAGTGGTCGGCATTCCTCGCCGGCACGCTCTATCTGGGTGACCACACCATCAAGGGTGGTATCGATGCCCAGCGCACGCAGATCTACAACCTGTTCGGTCGTACCGAGCACGGTAACTACACGTTCTATGGCCTGAACAACTTCGCCCAGAAGAATTACGACTCCTATTTCCTGTATCAGCCGGCGCCGGGCTACACCCTCAATGACGTGGCGGCACAGTGGACTTATAGCCAGTTCAGCCCGTTCCTGCAGGATACCTGGCAGGCCACGGACAGTCTGTCAGTCACCTACGGCGTGCGTGTGGACATCCCGCATTCCGATCATGCTCCGCTGTTTAACGCCGGTTTCCTGCAGGCTTTTGGTTTTCGCAACAACAGCACCCTGGGTAGCTCCAACCGGGTGGTTGAGCCGCGACTGTCGTTCAACTACAGCTTCAACACCGAGCGCATGACCCAGTTGCGTGGTGGCGTCGGCCTGTTCCAGACCTTCCCGCCGACGGTGTGGATGACCAACCCCTACCAGAACAACGGTTTGACGGTCGCCAGCTACAAGTCGTTCAATTCGAAAACCACGCCGTTCAGCCCTGATGCCAACAACCAGAATATTCCGCCCGGTGCAGCCAACGTGAGTGGCGTGGTCGACACGATCGACCCCAACTTCAAGTTGCCGACCGTATGGAAGGCCACACTGGCACTTGACCACGAACTGCCGTGGTGGGGCCTGATCGGCTCGGTGGAACTGCAGCATATCCAGACTCGCGACGGCATTTTCTACAAGGCCATCAACATCGGTGCGCCGACTTCGGATGCCAACGGCCAGCCGATCACGCTTCCGGACGGGCGTCTGCAGTACTGGAAGACCGCGGGTGGGACCTCGAGCAGAGATGCCAACTACTATAACAACCCCGCGTTCGACAGGTATTCCACGCTGCTGACCAACACCCACAAGGGCAAGTCCGACAGCCTGACGCTGGCGCTGTCCAAGCCGTTTTCCGAAAACTGGTTCGGCGACCTCAGCTTTACCATGAGCCACGCCACCGAAGTCAATCCGGGCAATAGCTCGCAGGCTTCCTCGGGCTACAAGTATGTGGTGCGCACGAACGCCAACGAAGAGTATGCGGGTATCGCCGATCGCAACATTCCGAAGTCGGTCAAGGCCTCGTTGACCTGGCAGCATGCGTTCATCGGCGACTATGAGACCACGGTTTCCGCGTTCTACAGCGGTCACAGCGGCCTGCCGTATAGCTGGATCTTCTCCGGTGACGTCAACGGCGACGGCATCAGCTATGAGGATCCGGCTTACATTCCAACGGCCAACGACCCGATTGTCAGCTATGGCAAGGCTTCGGCCCAGCAGGTGCAGCAGTTCCAGGACTACATTTCCAGCAACGACTACCTCAGCTCGCATCGTGGCCAGATCGCCAGCCGCAACGGCACCCGCTACGGCTGGGTCAACCAGCTGGACATGAGCTTCTCGCAGGAGGTTCCGGGTCTGTTCAAGGGCAACAAGGGCGTGTTGCGTCTGGACGTGTACAACTTCCTCAACTTGCTCGACAAGAATTGGGGGCAGACGGTCAACGGGCAGTACAACACCCGTACGCTGGCTGGTTACGACGGTGTCAATGCGCAGGGTCAGTACGTGTATTCCCTGCCCACCGATAGGAGCGGGAATTACCAGCCGCAGCAGCTCAGCGTCTACGACGCCGGCAGCAACCCCACCCGCGTGGTTTCGCGCTGGTCGGCCATGCTGACCTTGCGCTACACGTTCTGATCCGCCTGACCTGATCGGTATGACCTGATCGGCACCAGCGATCGGAAAAAAACAAAAACCGGTGTCCGCAAGGGTGCCGGTTTTTCTGTGCAAGCGCTTGACCGGGTCCGGGCATGGCGTGAAGCTAGGCGGTCCGTCTCGCGTTATGCGGACGTGCTCCACCTCGGGGCGACAAGGAGAAGCAAAGTAGATGAATGACATGACGACCGGCCTGGCCGGCAGGAGCGCAACGGTGAGTGCGCGCATTTCCCCGGTAGGTGGACTCGATGTCCTGTCGCGCATCGAAGTGGCACGACTGCGCGGCGCCAGTGGCTCCGGCCTGCATGCCTTGCTGCGTCGCTGTGCGTTGGCAGTGCTCACGTCGGGCAACATCAGCGACGATCCGCGGGCGATCCTGGAGCAATACCCGGATTTCGACATCCAGGTGCTGCAGCAGGATCGCGGCATTAAGATCGAGTTGAGCCATGCGCCGGCGCAGGCGTTTGTCGATGGTCGGATCATTCGCGGCATCAATGAACTGCTGGTGGCCGTGGTGCGCGATATCGTCTACGTCTCGACCCAGCTGAAACAGGCCGGGCCCGATATCGACGATTCGGACGCGCTGACCCAGAGCGTCTTCGAGATTTTGCGCAACGCCCGTATCCTGAGACCCGACACCGACCCCAGCCTGGTGGTGTGCTGGGGCGGTCATTCGATATCGCGCGAGGAGTACGACTACACCAAGCATGTGGGTTATCAGCTTGGCCTGCGCAGCCTGGATATCTGCACGGGCTGCGGGCCAGGCGCGATGAAGGGCCCGATGAAGGGCGCGACCATTGCCCATGCGAAGCAGCGTCGCAAGCACAATCGCTATATCGGCATCACCGAGCCGGGCATCATCGCCGCCGAATCACCCAACCCGATCGTCAACGATCTGGTGATCATGCCGGATATCGAAAAGCGCCTCGAGGCATTCGTGCGCTTGGGGCACGGCATCATCGTCTTTCCCGGTGGCGTCGGCACGGCCGAGGAGATCCTGTATTTGCTCGGGATCCTGCTGCACCCGGACAACGCCGGCATTCCGTTCCCGCTGATCTTCACCGGGCCGCGTGATTCGGCCGCCTACTTCGAGCAGATCGATCGCTTCCTGCGGCTCACGTTGGGCGACTCGGTCGCCGAGCATTACCAGATCATCGTGGACGACCCGGCCAAAGTGGCCAAAGCCATGGTGAAGGGCCTCGAAAAGGTGCGCCAAAACCGGCTCGATACCAAGGACGCCTTTTTCTTCAACTGGGCGCTGACCATCCCGCTGGAATTCCAGCAGCCGTTCCGTCCGAATCACGAGGCCATGCGCTCGCTGCAGATTCGGCATGATCGCCCGCTGCATGAACTGGCGGCCGATCTGCGACGCGCGTTCTCCGGCATCGTCGCCGGCAACGTCAAGGAGGAGGGCGTGCGGGCGATCGAGGAGCATGGTCCGTTCGATATCGACGGCGATCCCGACATCATGCAGGCGCTGGACAAGCTACTGCAGGCCTTCGTCGCGCAGCACCGCATGAAGCTTCCCGGCGGCGCGGCTTACGTGCCTTGCTACCGGGTGGTGACCGGCTGAGGTAGCGCGCAAGTGTCGCAACGGTTGACAGCTCGTGCATGCCCCGACAAAATACGCAGCTCACGCCCGAATAGCTCAGCTGGTTAGAGCACTTGACTGTTAATCAGGGGGTCGCTGGTTCGAGTCCAGCTTCGGGCGCCATTTTTGAAGGTCGGCAAGTCATTGCCGGCCTTTGTTTTTTTCTGCATCGGAATTTTGCGTGCCAGCGTTCGACTCTGTTCATCTAACGCGGTGCGTCGGAACGCCTTACGTAGGTGGCGCTGGATCGTTACCCGTCGGAACTGACGCTGCGAGGCGCTCCGAAAGGGGGTGACACGCGATGCCAAACGGCTATCCGGGAGAAGAAACCAGAAAAAGCTTTGAACATGCTGCTGGGAGAACGCCTTGCGCAAGTTAGCCAGGCTCTCGTCGACGGTGATCTGGAATCGGGCGAGATCCTGCTTAGTTACTTTGCAGCGACTTACGCGCGCTCATTGAGCAGCTCATTGAACTTGCGTTGCTGACTGGTAGTTCAATGTTTTTCAGAAGAATCTTACAACCGAGGCCAAGCTCGCCGTCCTACTGTAGCCAAGATTCGACCTAAGGATTGCGTGCTGCTGGAGTCGATGATGACCAGGTATCCTTTCACGAGCA
>JALYXN010000270.1 GCA_030947085.1 Pseudomonadota bacterium
GGCCTCATGTTGTGCCAAAACCATTCGCCGTTAGCCAGGCCGTGTGCCAAGGGAATCATCGCGGTCAGTGCGGCGAGCCATAACAGCTCTCGTTCCGCCTGCACCGGCGCACGCAGCCATGCCCAGAGCGCGCAGCCAGCCCAGCTGCCAAAGCAGACCCGGCGTTCGGCACCCCGCATGCCAGCGCGGGCCCGCCCACAAAACCCATTGGGAAGCCACGAACGTGGCTGAGATGGCTACACACACTCCGATGCAGACGCCGACGGTGGCCCGGGCCACGGCAAGTTGCGCGCGACCTTGCTCCTGCTGCCGCCGCTTGCGTCGGGACTCTATCCACAGCAGGTTGCCGTAATAGAACAGGAACGCGCCGCCCAAGCCCTGCAGAAAATAGAGCCACTGATTGGGTGTCGTGCACGCTGTTTGTCTGCGTTGTGGGAATTGTCGACGTCAGTCCGAGGTCAGCGCCTCACCTTCCGGCGCGCCCCGGCCCAGCACATCCGGCAGCGCATCGCCGTTCTGCGTGAACGACAATGAGACCGAATTCAGGCAGTGGCGATCGCCCGAAGGCTTGGGTCCGTCGGGAAATACATGACCGAGGTGGCTGCTGCAGCGCGCGCAGACTTCCTCCGTGCGCACCATGCCGTAGCTGCTATCGCGGATCAGCTTGATGTGGGCGTCGGCGTAGGGCTGGAAAAAGCTCGGCCAGCCGGTGCCGGAATCGAACTTGGCGCTGGAGCGAAACAGCGGCAGCCCGCAGAAACGACAGGTGTAGACCCCGTCCTTCTTGTTGTCGAGAAACACGCCGCAAAAGGCTGCCTCGGTGCCGTGCTCCAGCAGTACGCGCTTTTCGTCTGGCGTGAGATGGGCAGTGATGTCCTGGCGCTGAGCGTCGGTCGGGGGGATGAGATCAAAAGCGGTCATATCGACTCCTGGGATGGCACGGGTTTTGTGGGAGCGGCTTCAGCCGCGATGCTCTTGATGACGCCAAATCTCCCGAAGCAAAGGCAACGCTACTAGAAGCCGCTCCTACGAACGTTCGTGGGTTCTTTGATGGGTATTCGCACGGCAGCTTGCAAGCGCCATGTCGTGCTGCCCGGAGCGCTCCATTCACGAGAAGGCGCTGGTGTAGGCCATCACCTGACTATTTGTAGGTCCATGCGATGGCGTTGGCAATCAAGGCACCTTCGCGTTGTGACCCATCTCAGCTCGTCGTACATTCAGGGTCATTGCCGCTGCGACAGGAGAGCCCCATGCACCGATGGAAGCGAATCCGCTATCGCGCCTTTCTTTTGATCACGATCACCGCAGCCCTGACCACAGGATGCCACCCCGCCATGTCCACTCAAGCCGAACGGATCCAGCCACCGCGTGAAACGCTGACTGCACCGTTGAAGTTTGCCAGACACAATTTCGCGGCACATTGCTACAACGCCATTGGCTGCGACGTTGTCTACAACGGGCGTTATCAGCAAGAAAACGGTGCCGGTCAAATTTCGTCGCCCCCTCCTTCGCCTGACTATCGGGACAAGCTCTGGGGCTCGGTAGAGATTGGAATCGATAACTTTCCACCGCCGGCCGATGTGCAATGGATGTCGCTGGATGGCATAGCACATGAAGCAAAAGTTGATATGGCATCGATCTTCAGCGATCAGCTTATCTGGCACAAAGTGCCAAAAGCGGAGATGGCTGATTTCTATGAGGGTCCGGTCGCTGGTGAGCCGAGCATCTTCCTGGAAGTGAACGATCACATCATCAATGTGTATATCAAGATGCTGGTTCCGACAAAGTCTGAACAGATACCAGGCAATAAATACAGCTATGTCCGAGACGATCTGTTTTTGGTCTGGACACGAACCTTCTAGTCAAGAGGCTATGGAATGGGCCAAGAAGACAATCTGGATGATGATGGAATCCGTCATGATGATGTCCCCTACTACCAAGCCGATACTGGGCGCCTGCATAGCTACAGCGACGCTGCAGAGGCATTGTCCGAATTCCAGGCACCTGTTTTATTGGATAAGAAAAATCCGCACGCACGATTATATTTCGCATCGTTTGATGGCACAGGCAGCGACTTTTACAAAGATCCCCAACACGCGACTAACGTAGCCGAAATCTACACAGAGATATCTGAGGGCAATAATCCCGCGATTGCCGCTGGTTACGTGCCCGGTCCGGGAACTCAAGATCATTTCCTAAGCCGGACGTTGGACGGCATGAATGGCAATACTTATGACGAACGTATAGAGGCGATGTACAAGAAGTTCATCGAAAAGGCCTTGGAATGGAAGAAGGAAGATCCCGATGCGAAAATCAGTCTCGCTGACATAGGTTTCAGCCGCGGTTCCGAACAGGCCGCGGGGTTTGCGCGAATGGTGCACGAGCGCGGCATCCAGGATCCCTCTGGCGCCCATTACACCTATGACAGACATTATCAAATAGTCCACGTCGAATACTCTCGACCGCCGCTGGTCGAACCCGGCAAAGTGGCGCAGGTCGTCGGGCTGTTCGATGCGGTGGGTACAGGCGAGCCCGTGAGGCAGCATGACCGTCGCCTGCCACCGTCAGTAATTTCCGGATTCCAGATCATCGCTGCAGATGAACGACGCGGCTTGTTTAAATCGGACCACATCATTGATCCGGGGGCGACCCCTGACGGGCGCTTTCTCGGGGTGACGGTGGCGGGCGCGCATTCTGATATTGGTGGCTATTACTTTCGTAATGGCCTGGCAATACGAAGTGACAACCTGATGAAGTCCTATCTCAATGGTTTGAGCGATCAACCCTTCCTGAAGTTGCAAGCGGTTCCCGACGACCCACGTTTGAATGTGGTGCACCGCTCGGAGGACGGCATGCTGATTTACCGTCTGGGAACCAAAATCGATCGACTCAGTCCCGATGGCTACAACGAACTACTTGTACCCAGACGTGAAGTCGAACACGTCTTCGATCCTAAGAACGCTGAACAGCGCGACGGATTGTTGAGCCGGCAGTTTGAACACCACAATGTACCGGTAGACGCTCATGCCGTGATACCGGACATGGCAAGGGACACTGCGGCCAACGACCTTTCCGCCCGGCTCGATCGCATGCTTACGGCGGGGCAATCGGACGACTGGATCACCTTCAGTCGCGAGAATCAGGCACTGGCCTATGGCGAAGCCGGGCGCAGCATGTTGACCGAAGCAGCCATTCAGGTAGAGCGGCTTGAGTTGGTCACCGCTCAGCAGGCGGCGCAGCAATTACAGGCGCCGCCGCTGCAACAGTCAACGCAAGGGCCGGCAATGTGACGCGGCATTGAGCCCGATCGACTGGCAATCAGAAAGGAAACGCCATGCAAAAGGAAGACTTGAACGTATTGATAGACAAGACCGCCACTCTCATGGCCCAGTATGAGCGCCGTGGCGCCAACATCGACAAGCGTTTGGAGGAATCGAGCATTATGCTCCAGGGCCTGTCCCAGCAATTGCCGGGGGTTGTCAGGACAGCAAGTCTTGACTTGCTGCAGACATTGCCAAGGGACACAGTGGCTTCTATAAGGCAGGGGCTTGATCTTTCCCTGGAGGGGTACCGCCAAAGCTTGGGGAGGGCAGGTAGTGAGGTCTTGCAGGTTTCGCACGCTTTGGCAGCACAGATCAGTGACCTGCAGCGGCTGCATCGGCAATTGATTTGGAAGACCATGGTGGCCGTGGGGCTCGCGCTAGCGCTGTTGCTCGCCGGCGGCGCATGGCTATCCATGTACTACACCAACGTGATCAGGAATAATCAGCTATCTGCGCAACTTCTTGAGGCTTATAACCGTGCCGACGTGAGGTTGTGCGGAAACGGCAGTTTGTGCGCAAACGTGAATTCGAAAGGCGCGCGATATGGCGCTGACCGGCAGTACCTGCTCGTCAAACAGCGTTGAGGCCGTTTTTCTGATCGAAAGCCACAGGACGTTCGCGACACGATGTCGCTGTAACGCACACACCACTTTCTGCGGTAGCGAAACGGCCTGGCTCCGAGCGGCCGATATGGGGAGCAATGACAACGGTCGCGAGTGTGAGGGGAAAGTACCGGGTGCGGTTTCAGGCATCAGGTCCCAACTGCCCCTGCACCTCGTTGATCGAATCGCGGATGCGTTTGCTGAATACCGAGTCGTCGTG
>JALYXN010000283.1 GCA_030947085.1 Pseudomonadota bacterium
TGCTGGAACGGTCCGACGTGGTGACCCTGCACGTACCGGAAACGCCCGCGACCCAGATGATGATCCGGCAGCAGCAGCTGGCGAAGATGCGCCCCGGCTCGATGCTGATCAATGCCTCGCGCGGCAGTGTGGTGGATATCGATGCGCTGGCTGCTGCCTTGCGCGCTCAACACCTCGCGGGGGCCGCGGTGGATGTGTTTCCGGTCGAGCCTCAGGGCAATGACGATGCTTTCGTGTCACCGCTGCTGGAGCTGGACAATGTGATCCTGACCCCGCACATCGGCGGCAGCACGCTGGAGGCGCAGGACAACATCGGGGTCGAGGTTGCCAGCAAGCTGATCCGCTACAGCGACAACGGCTCGACCCTCTCGGCGGTCAACTTTCCGGAAGTTACCCTGCCCGAACACCCCAACAGCCGCCGTCTGCTGCATATCCATCGCAACGTGCCCGGTACATTGGCGCGCATCAACGAAATTTTTTCGGCCGGCAACATCAATATCGACGCGCAGTTTCTGCAAACCGACAGCGAAGTGGGCTATGTCGTGATCGATGTCAGCTCCGAAGAGTTGCAGGCCGCAGCGCTGAAGGATCAGTTGGCGGCGATCCCCGGAACGCTGCGCAGTCGGGTGCTGTTTTAAGGCCGCAGAACCGGGAGGAGTGTAGCCCCGAAGGCGTAAGCACCTTTCTGGCTCTCGAAAAAATTCGCGTGCGGATCGAAGCATCATTCGACGCCATTCCACCGTTCCACCGTCCTCAACCAAAAAAGCGCCCAGAAGGCGCTTTTTTGAGTTCGATTGCCGAATTGGTCGGGGCGGCCGGATTTGAACCGACGACCCTCTGCCCCCCAGGCAGATGCGCTACCAGGCTGCGCTACGCCCCGACTGCTCGGCAAGTCGGTGAGTGTAACAGCTCCGGGCGTTGCATAAGCGCACCCGGGTGGAATTTTGCTCAACGACGCAACAGCGAGAGTACTTCTTCCAGCTCTTGTCGCACCTGACGCACAATTTGATGGGAAATGCTGGCTTCTGCTCGTGCCTGCGGGCCTTCCAGCCGGGCGCGGGCACCGGTGATGGTGAAGCCTTCTTCGTAGAGCAAAGCACGGATCTGGCGGATCATCAGCACGTCATGGCGCTGATAGTAGCGGCGGTTGCCGCGTCGCTTGACCGGATTGAGCGCCGGAAACTCCTGTTCCCAATAGCGCAGGACATGCGGCTTTACACCGCAAAGCTCGCCCACCTCACCAATGGTGAAATAGCGTTTGGCCGGGATGGCGGGCAGTTCGGTATTATTCCCTGGATCCAGCATAGCCCTCGACTCTCACCTTCAGTTTCTGTCCCGGCCGGAACGTGACTACACGCCGGGCTGAGATCGGAATTTCCTCACCGGTCTTCGGGTTGCGTCCAGGTCGCTGATTTTTCAGCCGCAGATCGAAATTGCCGAAACCGGACAACTTTACCTGCTCGCCTTGTTCTAGTGCTCCCCGAACCACCTCGAAGTACGCGTCCACGAATTCCTTGGCCTCACGCTTGTTGAGGCCTACATCGAGGAAAAGCCGCTCGGCCATTTCCGCCTTGGTCAGCGCCATCTCATCCTCGCAGCTTTGCCTTGCATGTTTGCTCCAACGCAGCTATCGCTTCGCGTACGCAGCGATCCGCGTCGTCGTCGGTAAGGGTGCGTGAAGCGTCCTGTAAAATCAAGCCCATGGCGAGACTCTTTCGGCCAGCTTCGACACCTTTGCCGCTGTAGCGATCAAACAGTCGCAACTCTTTCAGTCGATCGGTCAGTGTCCCACGCACCACCTGCTCGATCTGCGACCAGCGGACCGATTCCGGCAGATCAAGCGCAATATCACGCCGCACCGCAGGGAAACGCGGCACCGGCTGCGCAAGCGGCAGACGTCGCACCAGCAGCGGATCCAGCGCCAACTCCAGTACATGGACGTCAGCACCGAGGTCCAGCGCCTTGGCCAGCTGGGGATGCAAGGCGCCGAGATATCCGACGGTCTCGTCGTCGCGCACCACACGAGCGCCACGACCCGGATGCAACCAGCGCGGCAGGTCATCCGCATGCACCGACCAGCGATGCGACTGACCACCCCAGGCGATCAGCGCGTCAAGGTCGCCTTTGATGTCATGGAAATCCAGTACGCGCGACGGTTCGCCCCACTGTTCTGCTCGAGCATTGCCGCAGGCCACGATCGCCACGCTGGGGGTTTCGAGCGGCGGATCGCCAGCCGCGAATACGCGCGCCACCTCGAACAGGCGCACCCGCTCCTGCTGACGTGCACGATTGTGACGCAGCGACTCGATCAATCCGGGCAGCAGGGATGGACGCATCACCGCCAAATCGGCCGACAGTGGATTAGCCAGAGATACCAGTCGCTCGTCGAAACCCCAGCTTTCCAGCACACCGGCGGCGACGAAAGACAGGTTGACGGCTTCGTAATATCCGCGAGCAGCCAAATGCTCGCGCAGTGCCAGCTCGCCGATGCGCGCCTCCGGCTCGATCGCCAGCGCCAATGCGCCCGCAGGCGTTGTCGTGGGAATGTTGTCGTAGCCGAAGATTCGGGCTACTTCCTCGATCAGGTCTTCCTCACGCTCGATATCGAAACGGCTGCTGGGCGCGGTGATCTGCCAGCCATCAGTGACCATCTCGACGCGCATGCCCAACGCGGTGAAAATCCGCAGCACCTCGTCAT
>JALYXN010000308.1 GCA_030947085.1 Pseudomonadota bacterium
CAGCTGATCGGCTTCGTAGAGAGCAGCAATCTGCGCACTGGTCTTGCGTTGGCCATAGGGGCCGAAATCGACCCACACCTTCCACGCCGGTTTGCGGGCTTCAGGAAACGCTTCCACCCGTATCACGGTGCCCGCGACCATCAGCACCTTCTCGAACTCGCCCCAACTGATTTCATGGGTCATTTGCTCGCTCATCCTTCCATCCTCGCCTTGATCCAGTCCTGACCTTGTTGCCACCAGTAAGCCGCCTGCGCGCCCAGATAACCAAACGGTCGGTGCGTGCTGTCCAGACCGAACGCCGAGAACTGCTTCCAGCCGTCGTCACCTTCCGCGATCGCTGCGGCCAGCAATTCACCGGCCGCGCAGGTGGGAGCAAGACCGTGCCCACCGAAGGCCTGCGCCCACCACAGACCGTTGTCGCCACCGATCTGCGGCATCTGATGACGTGCATAGCTCATCAGTCCAGACCAGGCATAGTCCACTTTCACATGGTCCAGTTGCGGAAACACGCGTAGCAAGTCCTTTCTCAGCAGGCGTTTCACCGCCTGCGGAGAGCGGTTGCGGATTGAAATTCGCCCGCCCCACAACAAGCGGGTGTCCGGCAACGCGCGGTAGTAATCAAAAGCAAAGCGACTGTCGTAGATAGCCGCCCGCGTCCGCAGGCAAGAGTCCAGACGCTCGCCCAGCGGTTCGGTCACCATCACATAGGTGGCAATCGGGAGGATGGCGCGATCGATGGATTGGTGCAGACCCGCAAGATAGCCACCGCATGCCAGCACCACCTGGTCGGCCAGTACTTCACCTTGCGTGCTACGCAAGCGCCATTGACCGCCTGCACGCTCAAGGCTGAGGACGCCGCTGTGCTCGTGTATTCGCACGCCCCTGTCTGAAGCTGCTGCAGCCAGACCCAGTGCATAGTTAAGCGGGTGGATATGCAATGCATCGCGTTCGTACAACCCGTCGTGATAGCGATCGCTGCGGACCCTCTCGCTTAATTGCGCTGGTGAAAGCCATTGCCAATGGATGTCATAGGTGCGCGCAAGCAGTTCCTGACGTCGTCGCAGTACGGCTGGATCACGAAACCAGTTGGCCCAGATCACACCCTCATCGACTGCATCGCAAGCAATGTCGTAGTCCTTGATGCGCTGACGAATGCGTTGTACCGCTTGCGTCGTCAGCGCGAACAGTTGGCGGGCGCGGTCCACACCAAGCTGATCGAGCATGGCCTGCTCACCGAGCGAGTAACCGGCAAAGACGAAGCCTCCGTTGCGTCCGGAGGCACCAAAGCCCACTTGTTCGCGCTCGAGCAGAACGACATCGCTGAACCCGCGTTCGGCCAGACCTATCGCCGTGTTCAAGCCGGCAAAGCCAGCTCCGATGATCGCCACGCGTGCATGCGATGTCCCCTGCAGCTTCGGGTATCCATCGGTTGGAGCCGCGGTAGCCCGGTAATAGGACATGGGCGAGGCTGAGTTCATGTAGGAAATTCCACGGGCCCAGCCTTCCAATCAGGTTGCCAAAGGCCTGTGGTAAAGCATTACCGGTCTAGATGTTTTTCATGAAGTCGCGCACTGTGTCTGCAAGCACGGGATCCTGCATCGCCATGTGCATTGTGGCGCGGACAAGCCCGGCCTTGTTGCCGCAATCGAAACGCGTACCCTCAAAACGGTATGCCAGCACCTTGCTTTGTTCCTTGAGCAAGGCCTCGATGGCATCAGTGAGCTGGATTTCGCCACCGGCACCGGGGGTAGTTTGTTCCAGCAACTGGAAAATACGCCCGGGCAGAACGTAACGTCCCACGACGGCCAGATTGGAGGGCGCGTCGGCAGGCTTGGGCTTTTCCACCACGGAGCGAATCATCGCGCTGCGCTCATCGATCGGGGTCGCATCGACAATTCCGTACTTGTCGGTTTGATCGTGCGGCACTTCCTCGACCGCGATCACACTGGCGTCCTGCGAGCTCGCCAGTTCAACCATCTGCCTGAGCGCGCCCTTGCCGGCGTTGCCGTTCCAGATCAAGTCATCCGGAAGTACGATGCCAAATGGCTCGTCGCCGATGACCGGCCTGGCACACAGCACGGCATGACCCAAACCGAGCGCCTCCGGCTGGGTAACAAAGATGGCACGCACATGTTTGGGTAGCGTCCCCTGCACCAGCGCCAGTAATTCCGCCTTGCCCTTTTCCTGAAGCTTGGACTCGAGTTCATAGGCTTTGTCGAAATAGTCGGCGATCGAATGCTTGTATCGATTGGTGACAAAAACCAGCGTATCCGCGCCGGCATCGACCGCTTCATCAACGGCGTACTGGATCAGCGGCCGGTCCAGAACCGGGAGCATTTCCTTGGCAACCACCTTGGTTGCCGGCAGAAAGCGGGTACCGAGTCCGGCAACGGGAAAGACGACTTTTCGCAAGGGCTTTTTCACTCACTGACCTCCGGGTTGATGCGGCGAATCGAGACCACGTTGTCCGGCTGTGCCGATTGGCTCCAGCGAAACGAGGGCAACAGATTGGAAACGCAGCGACGCAGTTCCTCTTCATTGAAATCCGCGACGGCCTCGACGGACTTGTTCAGCAACGCCAGCAACAACTCCCATGAAACCTCGCGATGTTGCGCGAGGAAGATCTTGGCGTGTGCCGTGGCACGGTAATTCTCCAGCGGATGGAACAATTCCTCGAACAGCTTTTCGCCGGAACGCAGGCCGGTGTAGACGATCGGTATCTCGCTGCCCGGTTTCTTGCCAGCGAGACGAATCATCTGTTCGGCAAGATCGCGGATCTTCACCGGCTCACCCATGTCGAGTGCAAAAATCTCGCCACCCCGACCAATGCTGGCCGTCTGCAGAATAAGCTGACAGGCTTCCGGGATCGTCATGAAATAGCGTGATATTTCCGGATGGGTCACCGTCACCGGGCCACCGTCGCGAATCTGCCGACGAAACAGCGGCACCACCGAGCCGGCGGAATCGAGCACGTTACCGAAACGCACCGTCATGAAATGCGTCTCGGCATGGGCATTGAGGTTTTGGCAGTAGATCTCGGCGACCCGTTTGCAGGCGCCCATCACACTGGTCGGGTTGACGGCCTTGTCGGTCGAGATGAGCACGAAGCACTCAACTCCGAAGTCCCGCGCAGCATCTGCAACAATCTTGGTTCCCAGCACATTGTTGTTGAAGGCACTGCGCAACTGGCCTTGCAGCATGGGTACATGCTTATATGCGGCAGCGTGAAACACGACCTGTGGCTGTGCTTCCGCAAAGGCTTTTTGCATGGCTGCCATGTCGCCGCAATTGGCCAGAATGCCTTCGAGAATCAACTCGGGGAAATCAGCGCGCAGCTCCTGGGTAATTCGATAAAGGTTGTACTCGCTCTGCTCCACCACGATCAACGAGTGCGCACCCAGGCGGGCTACCTGTCGGCACAGTTCCGAGCCTATCGAGCCACCGCCGCCGGTGACCAGAACCCTTCGTGCGCTAAGCGTCTCGCGGATAGCCGTCCAATCGAGTTCGACCGTGTCCCGGCCGAGCAGATCCTCGATAGCGACTTCCTTGATCTCGTTGAAATGGGCCCTGCCGGCCACCACGTCCTCCAGCCGGGGCACGGTTCGGTAAGGCAGATCGGTCGCATCGCACAACGCCACCACACGTCGCATTTCGATGGTTGAAGCGCCTGGCAGGGCGATCAGAAGCATGTTGACCGAGGCTTCCCTGGCCACATCGGGCAGTTGATCGAATCGTCCCAGTACCGGGCTTCCGTTGATGCTGGCGCCGCGCAGGCTCGGCTTGTCATCCACAAACCCGACGACGACGTACCGTCTATCGCGATGAAGATCGCGAGAAAGTATTTCTCCGGCCCTGTCCGCGCCCACGATCAGCACCCGCTTTACCGACTGATTGTGCAACAGGTCGTTGCGACTGTCCTTCCAGTATCGATAGGCCAATCGGGGCGCACCCAACAGCACCGCCAGAATGCCAGGGTAAAGCAGCAGCACCGAGCGAGGTACGCCCTCTAGCCTGTCGTAGAGAAACAACGCCACATAGATGGCAACCGCGCCTGTCGCCACTGCACGAACGATATTCCACAGATCGGGCAAGCTCGCAAAACGCCAGACGCTTTTGTACAGACCCGTCCAACGGAAGATCAGCCCCTGCACCAACAACACCACCGGAAATTCCCACATCTGGAAACTGACGATCTCGTCGGGCTTCAGCGCGTAGCGCAGCATCTTGGCAATCCACCAGGCGAGCGCCGCCACCACCAGGTCGTGAAGCACGACAGCGATACGAGGATGAATAAAACCTACAAGTTTACGAAGCAGCATGGCTTGCCTTGCGCAGAGGGTTTCGAAGGCAATGGCGCTTGAGCAAAAGCCACACCACCGCCGCACCCAGATAGGAACCTATGGTAATGGGGAGCGCGAGGCGCAGATGACTCCAGGCAAACCATGACAGCGGCAGAACAAAAAGCAGATTCCAGCTTAGATAGCCCCGGCTTACCCAGGCATGCGAAAGCCCGCGGCGCACTCCCCATTGATACAGGTGTTCGCGATGCGCAGTGTACCAGCGGCGCCCGCGCAAGACCCGTACGAGAAGCGTCAAGGTCGCGTCGATCACGAAGGACGAAGACAGGATCAGTGCTGGCCAAATAAGAGCGTGCTCCGCCTGCCAGAGCAAGGCGGTCAACCCGAAGACCAGGAAACCGAGCGTTCCGCTGCCGACATCGCCCATGAAGATTCGCGCTGGTGAGCGGTTGTAGCACCAAAAACCCAGCACGGCCGCGCAGAGGATGGCGGCGGCTGCGCTGAGTATCGGCAGCCCTGCGGTCAACGCCAGCACTGCCATGCCAGCGGTGACAAAAATCACCTGGAGCGCCAGTAGTCCATCGATACCGTCCATGAAATTGTGCAGGTTGATGCTCCATGCGCCGGCGAGCACCAGGGGCGGCAACCACCACCAGGTCAGGTCGACGCCCAAAAGCGCCACGGAGAACAGCGTAACCGCCAGCAGCTGCGCACCCAGCCTTGGAAGGACCGGTAACGAACGATGGTCGTCCCACCAGCCGGCGCCTGCAACCAGGACCATGGCTGCCAACAGGCTGGCGACAAGGTCTGTGGAATAGCCTTGCCACAGCACGCCGGGCAGGCAGACCAGCATGGCAACGACGACGCCGATCCCGCCTCCGCGCGGCGTGGCCGTGACATGCGAACGGCGACGTCCGGGACGATCGAGCATGCCGCGGCGATGGGCGTAGCCAATTGCGCCGCGTACTACAAGAACCGTGATCAGAAAACTGCCCAGTAACCATCCAATGGTCGTTTGAATCATGACTTACTCGCTGGCGACGCCGTGAATAGGCCGGATCGTGCCCCAACTCTTGCAACTCGGGCACTGCCAGTGGTGCGCCTTGGCCCCGAATCCGCAACGTGAACAGCGATACATCGCCTGCCCTTCGAGCAATTTCCTGGTGAGATCGCGCAGAATCAGGAAGTTTTCCTTGGCCTCGCCGTCGATCTTGTCCATGGTGGCGTCGATAAGCGCCATCAGGCCGCGAACTGAGGGCCGCTGGCGAAGCTGCGCGGTCAGAAATTCGACGGCGACACGCTCTCCGTCACGCTGCCGGTAGAGGTGCGTCAAAGCCAACACGGGCGAAACGCCATGATAGCGTTCGAGCAAGTCGCGCAGAAATTTCTCGGCGCGATCCATCTGCTCAGAGCGAGCGTAGCTATTGAGCAGCGGCGGCAGAATTTCCGGCGTAAACGCCATGTCGGCCCGGATGGCTTCTTCGTAAGCCACGACCGCTTCTTCATGGTGGCCATCTTCGGAGTGCAGGCCACCGGTGAGCATGAACGCCCGTACACAGTCCGGTTGGCACTCGAATGCCTGGGCCAGGTATTCGCGGGCCTCGGCACGTGCGCCGTGCTGACGGGAACGATCGGCCAGTTCGCAATAGAACTGCGCAATCATCGGGGTTTGGTCTTCGCCGGTCATCACCTCCAGCCGCCGCGCATGATCGATCGCGTCGTGCCAATCCCGCTCGTGCTGATAAATGCTGACCAGGTGGCGCAGGGCGGAAGGCGCGTGAGCATTCATGGCAACGAGATCGCAAAACAGCGCTTCGGCTCGATCCAGCAACCCTGCCCGCATGTAATCCTCCCCCAACTCCAGCAAGGCCACCGTCTTCATCGCTT
>JALYXN010000317.1 GCA_030947085.1 Pseudomonadota bacterium
GTCGCTGCGTAGCTCAATGACAAGCTGTCGCGCATACCAGGGAGAGCCACGCTAGAAACGAAAGTCACTTACGTAAGCTCGTTTACGCTTAAATAAGCGCCATTCACGCTAGACGCCATTTATGCCGGGGGAATTGGCATTGGCACGTCCGTGCACTCGAAGCCTTCATGGCGGCTTCAACCCAGACGCAGTGCTCTTTCAGCATGATGTGGTTGTTCTCGCGGCTACAAGGCCGGCGATCAAGCGCCTCGCTACACCTGTATTGACCTTAAGCCGGTGCATGCACGCATGACAACAATCTCGTGTCACGTCCCAAGCGCACGTCAAACCTGTTGCGCGCTTCCCGTTTCTGAATAACTCCGATTTAACGACAAAGAATTTATCCGGGGAGCGTTTGGCTCAAACTGGGGACTGCGCCGCGTCGACGAAGGGTTCCGTTTCGTTCACGCTTCCCCGACAGACCTGGACGATCATAGGTTCCGCATGGAACTCTCCGCCAAACTGACCATTCTTGCCGACGCCGCGAAGTACGACGCCTCATGCTCCTCCAGCGGGGGCACCAAGCGCGACTCACGCGGCACGGGCGGCATCGGCTCCAACGAAGGGATGGGCATATGCCACGCGTATGCGCCAGATGGTCGCTGCATCTCCCTGTTGAAAATCCTGCTGACCAACTTCTGCATTTTTGACTGCGCGTACTGCATCAACCGGCGCGGTTCGAACGTGCAGCGGGCCCGCTTCAGCGTCGAAGAAGTGGTGCAGTTGACACTGAACTTCTACCGACGCAATTACATCGAGGGTTTGTTCCTGTCCTCGGGAATCATTCAGTCCTCCGACTACACCATGGAGATGCTGGTACGGGTAGCGCGCAGCTTGAGGCAGGAGCACAAGTTCGGCGGCTACATCCATTTGAAGACGATTCCCGACGCCTCGCCCGAGTTGCTTTCTGCCGCCGCGCGCTGGGCCGACCGACTCAGTATCAACGTGGAGATGCCCACCGAAGGCGGGCTTAAATCGCTGGCGCCGGAAAAGAATCTGCGTGACATCCGGCAGGCCATGGGTCACCTGCGGCTGGGTATCGACGAGGCGAAGGCCGATAAAAAGGCGCCGCGCTTTGCGCCGGCCGGCCAGAGTACGCAAATGATCGTCGGTGCCGACGCCTCCACCGACCGTGATGTGCTCACCTCAAGTACCAACCTGTACGCCAACTACCGACTCAAGCGCGTTTACTATTCCGCCTTCAGTCCGATCCCGGACGCGTCGAAAGCGCTGCCGTTGCGGCCACCGCCGCTGATGCGCGAGCACCGTCTCTACCAAGCCGACTGGCTGATGCGCTTCTACGGGTTCGATGTCGACGAAATCGCTCCGTCGGGGGACAGCGGCATGCTGGATCTGGACGTGGACCCCAAGATGGCGTGGGCACTGCGTCATCGCGAACAATTTCCGGTAGACCTCAACACCGCGCCAAAGGAGATGCTGTTGCGTGTACCCGGCCTGGGCGTACGGACCGTAGGCAAGCTGCTGTCGATGCGTGCGCACAGACGCATCCGCTATGCCGATCTGGCCAAATTACGGGTCGCCGTATCCAAAGTCGCGCCTTTCGTGGAAACCAGCGATTACCGCCCGCGTGCGGAACGCGAAACGGCTGTGCTACGCGCACAACTCGCCACGCCGCGTCAGGCGGACATGTTCGGTCACTGATGCGCAGCGTGTTACTGGCTGACGGTGCGGAGTTTGCTGCCTGGCGCCTGGCGGCACGCAAGCTCCTGGTCACGGGCGTCACACCCGATCAAGTGCAGTGGCGAATCGGTGGCGCAGGCGACCTGTTTGGCGCCGGCGAACCTGAAGCTGTCTCTGCAGTACCGAGTCGACCGATCGGCAGCGTACCTCGCGAGTTTCTCGACCTGGCGGATACGGTGCTGGCACACAGTGACCCGCGCCGGCATGCCCTGCTCTATCGCATGCTGTGGCGGCTGACCCATGGCGAGCGCCATCTGTTGCGAATCGCCACCGACGACGACGTCAGCTGGGCGTCCCTCGCCGCCAAGGCAGTGCGGCGCGACATGCACAAGATGAAAGCGTTCGTGCGCTTCCGTGAGGTGACCGGGCCTGACGGCGCCGTTTTCATTGCATGGTTCGAACCCTCGCACGACATTGTCGACCGAGTGGCGCCGTTCTTCGTGCGTCGCTTCGCAGGGATGCGCTGGTCGATCCTGACCCCCTTGCGCAGCGCGCACTGGAATGGCGAGACGCTGAATCTCGCTGCCGGTGCGCGCAAGGCAGACGCACCGGCAGAGGACGTACTGGAAGATCTGTGGCGTACCTATTTTGCCAACATCTTCAATCCGGCGCGGCTGAAGGTGCGGGCGATGACCCAGGAAATGCCGGTGCGCTACTGGAAAAATCTGCCCGAAGCGTCAATCATCCCCGGCTTGATCCGCGATGCCTCGGCGCGGATGCAGGCGATGGTCGACAAGGCACCCACGGTGCCGGAAAAACGCATCCCTGCACCGACCCCGCCAAGACCTGTTTTGTTGCCCGAGGGCAGCATCGCGCAGCTGCGCGAGCAAGCTCGACATTGCCGCGCCTGTCCACTGTGGCAACCGGCGACGCAGACGGTCTTTGGTGTGGGGCCGGACGATGCACGGATCGTCGTCATCGGCGAACAACCCGGCGACCAGGAAGATCTGGCTGGTCAACCCTTTGTCGGCCCTGCCGGCCAACTGTTCAACACGGCGCTGGCGCAGGCGGGCATCGACCGCGGCGCGTTGTATGTCACCAATACGGTAAAACATTTCAAGTTCGAACCGCGTGGCAAGCGACGCCTGCATGCGCGAGCCAACGCCATGGAACAAGCCGCCTGCCGGCATTGGCTGGCAGCGGAACTCGATCGCATCCGGCCAGCTGCCATTGTCTGTCTGGGCGCCATGGCCGCCCACAGCATCTTCGGCGACGGCTTCCGCCTGCTTCATCAGCGCGGACATTGGATAGCGCTGGATGATCACACCCGCGGCTTCGCCACGGTTCATCCCTCGTACTTGTTGCGGTTGGAGGACGAAGTAGCGCGCAAGCAGGGCTTTCAGGACTTCGTACGCGATTTGATGCTGATGCGCGATGTGCTCGATTGACAGCCAAAATCAAACCCAAACTATGCGGCTGACTTGCCCGCCGTTGAGGCGCAGCAGACAAAACACCGGCATGTGGGTGCGCGCTTTGCCTCGGTGACGCGTGGCCGCTGAACAGCGCAGCGTCTACTCGACCGGCTCCGCAACAACTTCGTCTTCCGCCTCGTCACGGAAGCGGCCGGCAATTTGCAACACCTCCGCTTCGATAGCGAAGAAAGCATCCAGCACCACCGGATCGAAGGTCGTCTCGCGCAAGTCGTGCATCAGCGTTTTCGCGCGCTGATGCGGAAATGGATCCTTGTAGCAGCGTTTGCTGATCAACGCATCGTAGATATCGGCGACCGCCATGATGCGGCCACACAACGGGATATCCTGCCCACACAGTCCCTCCGGATAGCCGGTCCCGTCCCATTTCTCATGATGCGTGCCGGCGATCTGTCCGGCGATCAGTAGAAAATTGTCGCCCTCGATCTGTTTCGCCATGCTGAGAATGATCTTCCGACCGAATTCGGCATGCTGCCGCATGATTTTCAGCTCGTCGGCCGTCAGCGGGCCCGGCTTGAGCAGGATATGATCCGGCACCCCGACCTTGCCGATGTCATGCAGTGGCGCAGAGAGAAACAAGAGGTCAATGTATTCCCTGGTCAGTATCTGGGGGTGGTGGTTGGTGCGCTGCAATCGCTCGGCGATCGCGCGAACATAATATTGGGTACGCTTGATATGCGCGCCGGTCTCCGGGTCGCGGGTTTCGGCAACTGCGGCCATCGACTCGATGGTCACCTGGCGCGTATTTTCCAGTTGTCGGCGCCAGCGCAACGCCCGACGCTGATTAACAGCGAAGCGGGTCACGAAGGAAAGCGTCAGCAGCGCACCCAGGACCAGCAAGGGTGCACCCGCCGGCATTAACAGGCCGGTACGCACGAACACCACCGCCACCAGCGCCACCAGCGTTGCACCGGTCAACACGGAGAACGCGGCCAGCATCTTCAGGCCCCGGCCGGCGACGAACAGGATGGAGAACACCAGAGCGATGAGCATTCCGATGAGCAATGCGACCTTGCCGCCCCAGGTCGGCAGTCGCACCGCATTGTCGTCCAGGATGTTCTGTGCCATCACCGATTGGATTTTCAGGCCGGAGAAATCCCGGTCCACTGCCGTCGGATGCACATCATGGAGACCGACTGCCGAAGAGCCGATGAAGACGATCTTGCCACGCAGATCCGCCGGTCGGACACGGCCGTCCAAGACATCTACGGCGGGAAGACTGGCGTAACGTTGCGACGGACCGTTGAAGCGCATAAGTGCGTTGCCGGCGCGGTCCACGGGGATGTGGCGAGATCCGATCTGGATCGACCATCCGTTGACGTCCGACTCCACGCGCCCGGAGTCTACGCCGAGCGAACGCATGGTGGCGGCCAGGGCAAGACTGGGTTGAACGACACCATCGTATTCGATCAGCAGCGGCAGCCGTCGCAGCACGCCATCGTTATCGAGACGACTGTTGACGAAGCCACTGATGCGGGTCTGCGAGGCGATCGCATCGATGCTTTCCAGAACTCCGGGCGCCTGGTCAAGCGATAACAGACCGACATGTCCAGAAAAGCCCACTCCGGGACGTACCGGACGACTGGCGCGGGTCGCATGGTCGAAGTAGAAATACCGCGCACCGACCACGTCGTCGCGCGCCATCACGTGGCCAAGATAGCCATCGTTGTCCAGCAGGCCGGCCGGCACGCCGTTGAACGAGACATGCAGGCCGAAGTCGTGCTTGAAAGTTTGCTGGATGTCAGCCAGTGAGGTGCGGTCGGCTTCAGGAAACACGATGTCCAGCGCAATGGCCGCCGGGCGCTCGGCAGCGATTCGCTCGATCAGCTGCGCCAGACGATAACGCGGCCATGGCCATTGACCCAGGGCGGACAGGCTGACTTCATCGATATCCACCACCACCACGTCCGAGGCGGGTGCGCCTGAAGCGGTCCGCACCTGCAAGGCGTCCAGCACGAACCGATTCAGTGTGGCGACCGGATTGACATTGAACAGGCCGCCAAGCCCGATGGCCAAGGCAATCGACAACCCGCCCAGCAGGACGAAGATAGCCGGGCGCCGTGGCAAGCGGGCGTGTGAGGTGACGGGCGTCATGGCCGAACGAGTCAGAGAATGACGATTTCGGCGCGACGGTTTCGCGGCTCGGGAACGCCAGGCGGTGTTGCCACCGCCGGCGCCTTGTCGCCGAAGTACCTCACATCCATGGGCAGTTTGGGCTCCATCTTCTTTAACACGCGTGCCACCGCCCAGGCACGCTGCGCCGACAACGCCATGTTGTAGGCGGCGGACCCAGATGAGTCGGCGTAGCCAAACACGGTAACCTCCGTCGGGGTGCGGTCACGCACCACCCGTAATACCTCGGGTAGCATTTTTTGCGACGCAGGGGTCAGTTGCATGCTGTCGAACAAAAAGTTCAGCACGAAACTCCGCGGCGGGGTCGGCTGCGCGTCGAGCAGTGCCCGATGATCCTTTTCGAAGCCCTGACGATCGACCGCACGAGGCATGCCAGGCGCCGTCGACGTTCCCACCGCGACGGTGCTGAAAGCCCGGTCGATAAGTTGCTGCCCGTGCGCATCGGAGACCGTAACCGCGCCGACGTGGCCACTTTGATCAGGAAGCAAAGTCACGCGGGTCTGTGGCGCGGCGCAGCCGGACAGCACGCCACCGGCAGCCAGCAGTACGACCGCAAGCAGTCGGACGCCTGTCGATTGAATCGCCATGGCCGAATCAGTTCGCTTCGATCAGAAAGCGGGTGCCGCGTACGCCCACCGTCGCCCTCGGCGTCTCCACCTTTACCGATTGCGGGGACAACTTGCCGATCTTGCCGGATTCATAGATCGCCGATCCCCTGGCCAGGTACAGCTCGAAAGCGAACTTGTTCTCCTTTGGCGCAAACACGTAGTCACGCACCAGGATGTCGGCCCCCGAACCCAGGGTGAGCAAGGTGCCATCTCTGAAAACGATAGCGGCCGAGGCGCCAGGCGCCGTGACGACGCGATCGGATACTTGCAGCGTGGTGCCGCCAGCCGCGTCGAACGTTTCATGCTGTCGGGTGACCTTGACCGCCCCGGTTACGCTTTTGACCAGCGCCGCATGATCGCCAGCCCGGTGGTCTTCGCCAGCATGTGCTGGCATCGCCACCGTTACGCACGCGAGCCACGTCAGTGCCAGCAGGCACAGATATCGTTTCATTGGATTCCCCTGTCGGACCTGTCCCCACCTGGCCAGGCTTTTGTCACGTTGATGGACAACGCTACTGCACTGAACTGCAGCGTATGTGTACAAAGCGTGTTTTGCCATCTCATCCCCTCCGTCCTATCGATCATCCTGTCCGTTTAACGCTGCCTGTGCCTAATCATCAGCCTCCCCGGCGTTCACATGCCACGGTCAGGTAGCAACTCAAGATCGAACTGGAGGTCGTGAGAACCCTCTCGTTCTCGCCTCCAGGTGCCAACTGGCGTCCGTGATGACGCGCTGCGTCAGTTGCAGCCCAGCAGATGCCAAATGTTGAAGGTGATCAAAATCCAATGTCGATGCCGCCGGTGAACAGTGTTTGCGCGCTATTGGCGCATGGGACGGCCAAAGATCAACTCGACAGCTGGGCCAGAGCATGCGAAAAATAGCCCGATGCCGTTTCGAGATGCACAACGGGTGCCAATCGAGGCTGACGCCATACAATCCTTGGGGCCAGCCAGGTTAAGCACCGGACACACACGCGGAGGACTATTTCCGGTCGACAACAGCGCCGTTGCTCAGCCTGACATCACCGGCTTCTGGCTGTGAAAGAAAACCCCTGCCCGCCCGGCGCGGCAACAGGTTTCCAGCGTCGCCATACACGTTTCTTTTTGTGCTCTGGATGATCCCAGTGGACGACGGAAGCATGGCTGCGCGTAGTCGCATAAAGAGCCCGACCCATCGGGAAAGACCAACGTGCCGCTCTCGCTCGATCGCCGGTGTGCTGTTTCTTGAGAAAGGGCAGGTTTGCCCTGACCTCTTGACCTACGACTGCTGCGGCATGTGGCCATGTTCAAGAAAATCAGGGACTGGCGGGTACGGCGCATCGTCGCTCGACACCCGATTGACGAATCGCTCTGGCGAGATGCACTTCGGCGCTGTGCTCCGGCACAGCGCCTGGGCGCTTCGGACCAGGCTACGCTGCGGGTGCTGGCGACCCTGTTCCTGGAAAGCAAGTCGCTGGAGCCGACCAAGGGGCTGGAACTTGACGACGCTGACCGCGTATTGCTCGCGTGCCACGCTTGCGTACCCATCCTCAAACTCGGCATTGACTGGTACCACGGCTGGTACAGCGTCATTGTGTATCCGGACGCATTCATCCCACGTCGCCCGCAGACGGATGCCGCGGGTGTGGTTCACCAGAACAACAGCATTATGGCCGGTGAGGCATGGGGACGTGGGCCGGTGATTGTGTCGTGGGCGGACGTGCTCAATGCCGGCAGGCGACCAGGGCACAACGTGATCATCCATGAAATGGCCCACAAACTCGACATGCAAAACGGGGATGCCAACGGCTTTCCGCCACTGCACCGACGCATGGATCGGCGCGTGTGGTCGCAGGTCTTTTCGAGCGCATGGGATCGCCTGCAAGTGGAGCGAAGCAACGGGGGCAACTTGCCGATCGACCCGTATGCCCTTGAAAGCCCGGCCGAATTCTTTGCGGTGGCGAGTGAGCAGTTTTTCGAGGCGCCGACGACCTTGCAACAGCACCTGCCGGAAGTTTTTCGGCAGCTTGAGCAGTTTTACCGGCAGCACCCGTTTTGAGCAATCGGTACCGACTCCCCGTTTCCGCTCGAATATCCGCCTTCACCGGTATCGCTCTTTGGAGCAAGCACCGGTATTGACCGACGCCTTTTGCACTGACTGAACCGGTTACCCCATGCAGTGCCCGGGGCCCACTGCGGCGGCGCTCTGCAGAGAAGGTGCATGACGTCGCTGACGGGCGCCCGCAGTCAACGACAGCTTTTTTTTGCGTCGCAGCGTGACTTATCCCGTGTTCGGAGTCTTAATTGCTCCCGGGGCATTTAGATCGATCCAAATACAGGTAGCTCCAGGCCATGCCGATGGTTACGAAACTCCGGATGGCTCGATTGGATTGGGTATGAGGGACTCGGGATGCATGGAACCACGTGTGCTCCCGGGAAGCCTTGCTCGCTGCCAAACAGATGAGGGCCGGGGTTGTTGGATCGCAAAATTTAGATCGATTCAAATAAAGCAGTAAAAGAACGCAAGTGCAAAAATCACGCTTCCAGTTGCCCGGTAATACACGGGGTCACCGCGTCAACTCCGGAAGATCGCACACCAGATGGGGAGCAAGAACCATGTCTTACCTGCCGCATGCCTTTGTCCGCAAACCGCTGTACGCCGCACTCGCCGCGGCGACCATGTCGTTTGGAGCTTGTCTTGTAGTACCGGGGGTCGCCTATGCCGCGCAGCCATCCCCGCAGACCGCAGCCGCGACAACACCGCAGGATCAAGCGTCCGATAGCACGGATAGCTCACCGTCGAAAAAGGCAGACAAGGACAAAGCTCGGCGCCAGGCCCGAGCCACCGAGCTGCAGGCGATCGTCGTCACCAGCTATCGCCAGTCGATCGACCAGAACGTGCAGGACAAGCGCGACGCCAATTCCATTGTCGAGGTCATCAACGCGCAGAACATCGCGCAGTTCCCCGCCAAGAATATTGCCGACGCGCTGGCGCATGTGCCCGGCGTAGTCATCAGCCGTGAATCCGGGGAAGGCAAGACGGTCAGCATCCGTGGCCTGTCTCCGGAGTTGACGCTGACCGAATTGAACGGCAACTACGTGGCTTCGGCCGATACATCGGCCGGTCTGACGCGCTCGTTCAACTACACCTTGATGCCGGCCAACATGTTCTCGGAAATCAAGCTCTACAAGAGCCTCGAAGCGCGCCTGGACGAAGGCGGCATCGGCGGCAACGTGGACTTGCGCACGCGCCGCCCGCTGGAGATGAAGGCGAATGACGGCTTTATATCCGTCAATGGCGCCGGGTCCGACAACAGCAACAAGATCACGCCGCAGGTGTCGGCTTTGTGGTCCTGGAAAAACAAGGACGAAACCCTCGGCTTCCTGGTCGCCGGCTCGTATCAGAAGCGCCGCGATGTCGATTACACCGCCAATGCCAATAGCTGGCACTGGTGGAGTAACGACTGTACTGATCCCGCGACCTGCACCGCGCCGGCAACCGATGTGCACGGCAACCCGTATGGCCCCGACGTAGCCCCCAACATTGCCCTGTGGGGCGGTGGCGGCGTGGTCGATCAGGGCGGCAAGCAATATTCGGGCTACTGGATGCCGCAGCAGTTTTCGACCAGCCGTAACCAGCTGGATCTGAAGACCAAGGGCGTGCAGGCCACCATGCAGTTCAAGCCCAGCGACCACCTGTTGCTGACGGGCAATTACTTCCGCTTCCAGCGTCAGCAAACCCAGATCACCAACACGCTGGAGGTCCCGGAGTGGGGTCTGCCCGGCAACCACAACTATGCGGACCAGCAAGGTCGGCTGCTCGCGCCCAATGGTCTGACCTTCGACCCGTCGGGAACGGTCGTTACCGGCGCCAATTACGTGCTTCCGCCCGCTGGCCAGGGCTGTAACGCGACCACCAACCCCAGCACCGGTGCGCAACGCCAGGCGGTCGACGTCTGCTCCACGGAAATTCCGTGGTTGAACGGCAACTATTCGGTCGAAAAGGCCACCTCGCAAACGCTCAACATTGAGGGCGAATGGGACAACGGCGGCAACCTCAACGGATCGTTCAACGTCGGCCGCACCTGGTCGACCGGCGGTCCGTCGGTGGAGCTGGGCATGGCGGCCAAGCCGCGCAACTTCGTCAACGGTGCGTGGGTGGACGGCAGTAACGGTGCGGCATGGTCGTACGGCGGCAAGCCGGGCATCACCGCTTCGCCGAATGTGCTGCAGAACATGCTGGCTGGCGCAGGACAGGTCGACCTTGGCTCTACCGGCTCCAACATGGTCAACACCAGCAATTCGCAGAACTTCGCCCAGGCGGACTTCACTTGGGCCTTCGACTCTGGCTGGATGCAATCGCTGCAGTTCGGCGTGAAGTATCGCGATAGCCATGCTCAACAGCAGAACAACGAAGTTCGCTGGTACTGCAAGGGCACCACGTCCAAGTTCCAGACCTGCGACCCGTACGCCGGCCAGTTGCCTGCGGGTTTCCTGCAGGCGAACTCGCTCGATGGCAACAACGAGGCTTACAACGACAACACCTTTCCGGCGATCAATTTCCCGGCCTACTACAACCACCTCAACTCAACCTATGACCGGGTGCTCTACCCCCATCCGGAGGACAAATCCTCGATCCAGGAGAATATTTCCGCCGCTTATGTCCAGGCGAATTTCGATACCGGCACGCTGCGCGGCAACGTAGGCCTGCGCTTTGTCAGCACCGAGCAGAATCTCACCGTTGCCGATCAGATCACGACCAACAACGCGGTGTATTACCACGACGCTGGCGGTAACATCCTGATCTGCCCGGCCTCCGGTCATAACGCCGCTGGCGGTGCCTGCGCGCCGGGTGACTTCCAGTACCGCCCGAACGAGGAGGCGGTCATCCAGACGTATTCCAACGCGTCCACGTCCAAGCGGTACAACAAGCTGCTGCCCAGCTTCAATATCGCGTGGAACCTGACGGACGATTTCTTGGTGCGTGCCGCCGGTTCGCAGGCGCTGGCCCGGGCCAACTACACCGACCTGGCCCAACTGGGAAGCCTGACCTACTACACCCAGGACTTCTACAACGATCGCAAGCAGTTTGGTTCCCCCCTGCCCGGCTGGTACGGTAGCGGCGCCAATCCCAACCTGAAGCCGTTCACGGCCACCCAGTTCGACCTGGCAGGCGAGTGGTATTACGGCCCGCACTCGGTCGTGGGCATCGATTTCTTCCAGAAAAAAGTGAAGAACTTTGTCGTACCCGTGACCGTCAACAACATCACGGTGAACGCCGGCGGCACCGAAGAAAACTTCCTGCAGTACAGCACCAACGCCAACGGCCGTTCGGGTACATCCAAGGGCGTTGAGCTTTACGCGCAGCACACCTGGGACGTGGGCTTTGGCTACATCGTCAACTACACGCTCAACAAGACCAACGAAACCCCCGTCTCGCTGGGCGACACGCAGGTCGGCAAGTCGGAGCTGATCGGCAGTGCCAAGTACGCGGCCAACGTATCGCTGTTCTATGAAAAGCACGGACTGCTGCTTCGCGTCGGCGACAACTGGACGGGCCGGACCATGCAGGGCCTGGCGTCGGGTCTCGCCGTTTATTCGCAGCCGTATCATCAGATCGACCTGAACGGCGACTACGAGTTCAACAAGCATCTGACCCTGACCGCGTCGGTCATCAACCTGACCAAGTCCACACCGCGTTCGTATCTGGGCTCGGACACCAGGGCACGCTTGAGCTCCTTCGAGTACGCCGGTCGCCAGTACTACCTGGGCGTCACGTACAAGTTCGGTGATGGCGGCTGAGAAAGGACAGACGGGGTCGGGCCCATCGCCTGACCCCGTCACCGCTACCGCGGGAAACATCCCACTGCGTCGCAGGAAGACCTCATGAATTTCCCCTTTGCACGCCTGCCCCGGCGTGCCTTTTTACTCCTCGACCGGCGCCCGGCTCTCATCGCGGCGCTGTTGATCCTCGCGCTGGTATCCATCGGCGTAGGCCATGCAAAAGACCACACGCGTGCTGCTGGCGCCACGTCGGCCGTCGATGAAGCCAATCCCCTGGTCGGCACCGCGCCGCTGGATCAGCGGGCGCTGACCGGTAACGCACCACCGCCGGGCGAGCCGCTGTATTCGGGCATGACCTCGCCGGGCGCGAGCCTGCCGCAAAGCTCGACCGAGGCGGCGCCGGTGAACATCAATGCCGATCTCAGCTTTCCTACCGGCGTTCCGGTGTCCTATGGCTATACCCGCCCGACCATGTTCGGATTTACCGGCGGTGGCTCGACCTACGGCGCGCGCGCCGCGCCAATGATCATGCCGGTGGTGGGCGACTGGAGCGTCCCGCCGGATTACACGCCGTCGTATTACGACAAGGCGAGTGAAAAGGCATCGCCCGGCTACTACGCGGTCGATCTCGCCTCGTTCCACACCCGCGTCGAACTGACGGCGACGCAGTGGACCAGCTTGATGCGTTTCACCTTCCCTGCAAGCCACCGCTCGAACGTCGTCATCAACCTGCGCCGTCCGGGCGGCGACGTCGAAGTGGTCGGCGAACGTACCGTCCGGGGCGAGGCAACGAGCGAGCGCAGGAACAACGACGCGGACGGCCCCTACTTCATCGCCGAGTTTTCGCGCCCGTTCACTGCCTTCGGAACCTTTCACGCGAACCTCCGCGACAGCGGCGAAGGCCTCGGTAGCGAGGACGTGCAGGCCGACCGCCGCACCGTGTCCGGCACCTACGCCGGTGCCTACGTCACCTTTGACACTCAAGCCGGCGAACAGGTGCTGGTGCGGGTCGCGCATGGTCACAGTGCCGAGGAGGCCAGGCAGCGCCTGCACGACGCGGACAGCGATTTCGATCGCGTGCACGCCCAGGCCCGCGCCGCGTGGGCCAAGTTATTCGACCGCGTTGACGTAGCCGGCGGCACGCCCAAGCAGCGCTCACTGTTCTACTCGACGCTTTATCACGCCTTTGCCAGCCCGCGCCTGATTGCACGCAAAGGGGAGCACTACACCGATGCGAACGGTCACGTCCAGGTCGCCGGCTATGACCGCTATAGTCCGGTGCCGTTCTGGGATACCGGTCGCAACCAGATCACGTTGCTGATGCTGCTCGAGCCGAAAGTGGTCCAGGACATCATGCGCTCCGAGCTGGACCGGGCGCACGAAAGCGGCTACATGAACACCTCGTTTCACGGCGACCATGCGGTGTTCCTCTACGACGGTGCGCAGCAGCGTGGTATCCCGTTCGACTATGCCGCCGCGTACGCGTCCTTGCGCAAGAACGCCATGGATCCGAAGGGACCGCGAGGCTATCTGGCCGAGTACATCAAGGACGGCTGGATCTCCGACATCGTCCCACCGGGCAATCCCAGCCCGCCCTATGCGGGCGGCAAGGCAGGTGTGGCCACCACGCTCGAATACGCCTGGGACGATCATGCCCTTGCCGATATGGCGCGCCGGCTCGGCAAGACAGACGATGCGGCGATGTTTGAACGTCGCGCCGAAAACTACCGCAACGTATTCGATCCATCGGTCGGTTTCATGCGCGGCAAAACGGCGGACGGCAAGTGGATTTCGCCGTTCGATCCGGCCGAGCCTTACTACAACTTCATGATGAAGGAAGGCTCGGGCTGGTCCACCCTGTGGCTGGTGCCGCAGGACGTACAGGGTTTGATCAATCTGCTGGGCGGACGTGATGCCTTCAACGCCAAGCTCGATGCCTTCTTCTCCACGCCCTACCAGCCTAAGGGTATCTGTCGCGACTGCACCGGCGTGATCGGACAGTACGTGCAGGGCAACCAGCCGGACCAGCAGGCGGCTTATCTCTACGCGTGGAGCGGGCAACCCTGGAAGACGCAGGCGCTGACCCGCCGCATCCTGGCCCAACTGTACGGCAGCGACGCCGCCGGCTATGGCTACCCCGGCATGGACGACCAGGGCTCCACCTCGTCCTGGTACGTGCTCAGCGCGATGGGCTTCTATCCGGTCGATCCGGCCAGCCCCGACTACATCATCGGCAGTCCTATCTTCGACCGTGTCCGCCTGCGCCTGGGCAACGGCAAGATCTTCGAAATCGACGCGCACAACAATTCGGCCCAGAACAAGTACATCCAGTCCGCCACGCTCAACGGCAAGCCATGGAACAAACCCTGGTTCAGCCAGGCTGACATAGCCCAGGGTGCCACGCTGGTACTCACGATGGGTTTGGAGCCGAACAAGGCCTGGGGCTCCGACCCTGCCGATGCGCCGCCCTCGATGTCGGCGAGCCAGCCGTGACTGGCGGAAGCTCACCAGCCGATTCCGCGCGCTGGAAGTGCACCTGAACCCGTTTTTTCTTCTCAAGAGGAGAGCTCCTGATCATGAACCTGAAGACCAAGTTGAAGCTGATTTTGTCTCGGCCGAGCGTAGTGCCGAACGCCGGCTCGGGTCGTCCCGCTGCGCCCCGGATACGCCCTCCCATCGCACTGGTCATGGCCGGTCTGACGATACTGGCGGTCGCGGTCGTCCCCGTGGCGAGCGCCCATCAATTCGGCCACCGAACCGACGGCTCGACGGCCGTCGCCCGATCCCGGGTCGCGGCCGACGTGCTGATGAACTCCTACGACCCGGACAAGGCCTGGTTCCCGTCCAGCTGGTGGAATTCGGCAGTCGCCCTGCAGACCGTGGGCGACTACATGCAACGCACCGGTGACCGCCGTTATCTGGGCCAACTAAACAACACCTTCGAGAAGGACAAAAGCGTGTTCCCCGCTGGCGTGCTTTCGGGCGATCCCCTGCTTGGCAATTTCACCAGCCGGGCCATCGACGACTCCGAATGGTGGGGCCTGACCTGGTTGCAGGCCTATGACCTGACCGGCGACCGCAAGTATCTGGACATGGCGGTCACCATCGCCAACTACGTGCACGGCTACTGGGACACCAGCACCTGCGGCGGCGGCGTGTGGTGGAATGCCGAGCGAACCTATAAAAACGCCATCACCAACGGACTGTGGATCCGGCTCACCGCCGAACTGCACAACCGGATGGGTGGCGACAAAGTGTGGCTGGCGCGTTCCCGCGAGGCCTGGGCATGGTTCCAAGGCAGCGGCATGATCAATGCCAACGGCTTGGTCAACGACGGCCTCACCAACACCTGCACCAACAACGGCCAAAATGTCTGGAGCTACAACCAGGGCCTCGCGATCGGCGCCGGCCTGGAGCTGTGGCGCGCCACCCGGGACCCGTCCATTCTCGCCACCGTACGCCGCCTGGCGGACGCCGCCATCGCTCCGGGCGGGCTGGTCGCCAACGGCATCCTGACCGAAAGCTGTGACGCACTGGATCAAACCTGCGACGACAACGGCAAGCAGTTCAAGGGCATTTTCATGCGCTACTGGACCGACCTGGTCGACACGACCCATGACCGTCACTACGCCGCCTTTCTCGACCAGCAGGCCGACAGCATCTGGAAAAACGATCGCGACGCAGCCGACCGGTTGGGCACCCGCTGGTCCGGTGCCACCAGCGACGAGCATCCCAACGTGTTTGACTGGCGCACCCAGGCCAGCGCCCTCAGTGCCTTGATCGGCGACGTACCGGCCTGGATGCCACGGGAATCACTGGCCGCAACCATGTCCCCGGCCCAACCGGTGTTCATGCCCGCAGCATCCGGTGCCTCGACCATCCCGATCAACCTGGGGGTGTCCGCTACCGGGTTCTTCCCGATGCATGTACTCGCCTTGATCGATCCGCCCGCGGGGTGGAACGTCTCGCCGCGCGCGGCCCTGCTGCGTCTGCACCCCCACGGCTCCGCGTTGCCGGTCAGCGGCTCCATCCCGCTGAAACTTACCGTGCCGAGCCTGGCGACGGACGGACATCACAAGGTCACCGCGGACGTGC
>JALYXN010000335.1 GCA_030947085.1 Pseudomonadota bacterium
CAACTGCGGCGCAATGGTCAGGGTGGCCATCCAGTTAAGCAGGCTCAACCCAAGCTGGCTGGCAAGAATCGCTGCCGGCACCGCCAGCGCAATCAGCGTCCACAGGCTCAGGTTGTCACGGGCTGCCGCTGCCACCAGTGGCTGGGCGAACGCCAGCGTAAGCAACGCAAGCAGTCCCAGATAGATAGGCAAGGGCGCGCGGTCAAATCCCCGTCGAAGTCGTTCGGCCAGCCGCGGATGGACGTTAAAACTCCGCTCCAGTTGCGGCAGACCCTTGTCAATCAGATAGAAGCCGACATGGCCCGAATTCGACGGTCCGGTGGTAACCGTCTCGGCAGCGCGCGCCATCGCCAAGGTGGCTTCGGCGACCTGCGACTCGGTCAGACGGTGATGACGCGCCATCGCCTCGATCACGTGGCGATAGCGATCGCGGGTCGCGAAATCCATGGCTGCGTAAACGCCAGCAGGATCCTCACGCAGGTACCGCTCGACCACGCTGGAGCGCTCGACAAAGTCGCGCCAGTCGATCGCCGACAAGGTACGCAGGCTGCCGATGCTGTTGCTGATCGCTACCTGATTGGCCGCCTGCTGCTGCGCCTCGAGTTGGATCAGGTGCTCGATGCTCTGCCCGGACTCGGACAGACGTTGCTCGATCCAGCTCAGCGGCAATGCCAGCGCCGGACTCTGACCCTGCAGTCGGCGCGCCATCTCGGCCACAAACGAACCATTCATCGGCGGATCGGAGCGCGCCATGTCGGCCACGACCAGCACCACATTGTTGGGCGTGCGCTCGGCGGTGGCAATCATGGTGTCGGCCCAACGCACGGCCTTGCCGCGGTAACTCCAGTCCGCCATCACGCGGGCGGAAACACGCCGCAGATTTTCGATCAGTGCCAGCCGCAACATGATCGGGATCGCCCACAACTCGCCCAGCTTCAGCGGGGTCACTGTCTGATAGGCGTCGATAAACCGTTGTACGCTGCTGGTGTCGACGCGGCCATCGCTGTGCGAAATGATTTCCAGCGCAATGTCGTATACCCGGGGCAACCCTGCCGAGGGACCGGTTTCCAGCCGTGGCAGCTGGCGACTGTAGCCCTTGGGCAGATGCCGCCTGGCGATCCGGATCTGTTCCTCGACCAGATAGAAGTTGTCCAGCAACCACTCGCCTGCCGGCGTGATCCGTCGCTTGCGTCGCGTCGCATTGGTCAGTCGTTCGCAGGTGTGGGTAACCACCGCTTCGTTGTCGGCCAGCCGGCTCAGCAGGAGATCTCCGCCCGGCCGCCGGTTCACATGATGTTGGCCGGCCAGCACCCGACCATGTCGCTCCATCTGCTCGCCACTGAACAATTCCGAGCGCAGGGCGGGCTCTTCTTCCGGTCGGGTACGGGCCGCCGCGCGATGTCGGCGAAATGCCTGCAGGCGGCGAAGCTTGAGCAGGTCGAGCAGACGGGTGGCTTTCAAATCCGGGCTTCCTTGATATTCATGGGCGGTCGCCATGCGGGAAACCGCATCATGACGAGTCAGGCAGCACGTGGGAAACGTGAGTCCCGGCTACCGCTCCGACGGTACGCCTGTCAGTGTGAAGATCACGCAGGTTACGATGCACTCTGCCCTTTCGCATCGAGTCATGCCATGGCCCTGCTTATCCGCGCCGCCCGCCCCTCCGACCTGGTCCATCTCTTCGCGTGGAACGCAGCCATGGCGTGGGAGACCGAGCAGAAGACGCTGGATCCGGCCACGCTCGAACGCGGCGTCAGCGCCGTCTTTGAAGAACCCCGGCGCGGCTTTTACCTGATTGCCGAGCGCGACGGCGTGGCCGTGGGCAGCCTGCTGGTGACATACGAGTGGAGCGATTGGCGCTGCGGCGACTTCTGGTGGATCCAGAGTGTTTACGTCACACCGGACGCGCGGCGCAGTGGCGTGTTTCGTCTGCTTTATGCGGCAGTGCAAGAGCGTGCCGCCGAGGCAGGCGCAGTTGGCCTGCGCCTGTATGTGGAAACCGAAAACCGGCGAGCCCAGGACACCTATACCGACCTCGGCATGGAGCGCTGTCATTACTGGATGTACGAAATGCCGCTGGGGGAAACCTGAAGTCACCGGTAAACAACACGCATGTATTCGTGCGGGTTAGGCAAGGACAGCCGAACCGCAACGCTATCGCGTTAGCTAGCGCGCTCCCTTCGGCCCCGTGCCATCAGCACCGTTGGCTGACCGTTGCTCCGCGGTTGTTAGCCCGCTTTAGTGCACGGATGGGCCAGGCGCTGCTAGCCGGCCGCGCTCGTCGAGCACGACGCGGCCCATGGCGTGAAGCTCGCCGTCGACGCCGTAACGATCGGAAAACAGTGCCAGCAACGGCCCCAATGCGCTCGGATTCAACGGGTAGCCGTGAGCCAGCGTCCGCGCGCGCGCCCCTTGGCCGCACTGCGCCACGGTGATCGCCACCACGCCAAGCCCGGGCGCCTCGTGGGCAAACAGCAACGGCACGGGGTCGCCCGGCTCGACCGTGGCCACGGTTTCCACGAGGTAACCGGATGCTGCTTCCGTGGTGGTGGTGTCCATCGGCTGCAAGAGCAGCGGCAACTGATGCGCATCGAGCAGGGCTGCGTACTGGCGCAACTCGAAAATGATGCCCGCAAAATCGTGTGCGCGTTGGGTCGGGTCACCGCCGTTCGCTGCCAGCCACTGCGCCGGTGACTGCGCCAGCACCTCGCCCTGGGCGTAATGCAACGCCAGGCCGCGTGCGCTGAGCACGGATTCGGCACGCGCCGGCGTCAGCAGCGCCGCTTCCAGCACGCTCCATAACGGCGCCAGATTGACGTGTTCGTACTGCACGCAGGTCAACGCCAGCAGGTCGTTGCGGCTGAGGTAACGCACGTGCTCCAGACGGACGTCGAGGGTTCGCATCAGCCAGTCGGCCGTCAGCGCGCCGGCTTCACCGCGACCGACCAACTGCACTTCCAACTCCTCCGACAGCTCCTCGGCCAGCGGCTCCGGTGCCAGCAGACTCAATGGCATCAGACGCATCGGGCCATCGGCGAACACCGCTGACGGCTCCAGCGGCTGCGCCGGCATGTGCCCTTCATGCGCGCCAAACGCGACCACGTTGTCCAGTTTGCCGCGCGGCACGCGACGCGCCAGCTCGTCCAGTGTCGCCCAGACCGGAAAGCCCGGGCGCAGCAGTTCGACCTGATCGAACAATGCCCCGGCCAACGCCAACCGTGCCGCGTCGACCTGGGGCACCAGCGTGTGCAGGTCGGCGGCAATCAAGTCGGCCAGGTCGGCCGCCTCGTCGCGGCTCAACGTCAGTCGCGCGAGCTTTTCACCCTCGGCCAGCTCCAGTGCGAGCACGACGGGCAAGGCATGCAGCGTTTGTACTTCCACCAGAGCGTATTCCATGAAGCAGGGAGTACGCATTCTACCAGCGCGTTCCTGGCGAGCCCGGCGCCGGTGCTGAACAGACCGGCGCAGTGGGCGATAGTCCGGGGTTTCGCCGCGCCGCGGGGCGGGTTAGCCTTGGCAAACTTGAGCGATGGGCTGTTTTGAGCATGGAAAACACGCAGAGGCGCGTTGGGGTCATTGGCGGCATTCGCATTCCTTTCTGTCGCAACAACACCGCCTACGCCGATGTCGGCAACTTCGGCATGTCAGTGAAGGTGTTGGGGACCCTGGTCGAGCGCTTTGGCCTGCACGGCGTCGAACTGGGTGAAGTCGCGCTCGGCGCGGTGATCAAGCACGCCGCGGACTGGAACCTTGCCCGCGACGCGCTGCTCAGCTCCGGTCTGGCACCCACTACACCGGGCATCACCACGGCTCGCGCTTGCGGCACTTCGCTCGACAACGCCATTATCCTCGCCAACAAGATTGCCGCAGGCCAGATCGACGCCGGCATCGCCGCCGGTGCCGACACCACCAGCGATGTGCCGATCGTTTACGGCAGCCGGCTGCGCAAACGGCTACTGGCGGTGAATCGCGCCAGCAAGCCGATGGACAAACTGAAGGCGGCCGTCAGCGGATTCTCATTCGGCGAACTGAAGCCCTCATTCCCCGGCGTGGCCGAGCCACGCACCGGCAAGTCGATGGGTGACCACTGCGAAATGATGGCAAAGGAGTGGCACATCAGCCGCGAGGCACAGGATCAGCTGGCGCTGGACAGTCACCACAAGCTTGCCGCCGCGTATGACGATGGTTTTTTCGATGACTTGCTGGTGCCGTTCCGGGGACTGAAGCGCGACGGTTTCCTGCGCCCGGACTCCACCCTGGAAAAGCTGGCTGCGCTGAAACCGGCCTTCGATAAACGTTCCGGCAAAGGGTCCCTCACGGCGGGCAACTCCACCGGCTTGTCCGATGGTGCCGCCGCCGTGCTGCTGGCCAGTGAGGACTGGGCCGCCCAGCGCGGTTTGAAGATCCAGGCCTATCTGCGCGACGCCGAAGTCGCTGCCGTCGACTTCGTCCACGGCGAAGGCCTGCTGATGGCGCCGACCGTCGCCGTGCCACGCATGCTGGCGCGCCAGGGTCTGACCCTGCAGGATTTCGACTTCTACGAGATCCACGAAGCCTTCGCCGCCCAGGTGCTGTGCACCTTGCGCGCGTGGGAATCGGCCGAGTATTGCAAGCACCGGCTGGGGCTCGACGCGCCGCTGG
>JALYXN010000346.1 GCA_030947085.1 Pseudomonadota bacterium
ACGCCGGCTTGCAAGGTAGGTGCGTATGGGCGCCAGTCCAGGCTGACCATGGCGGCGGCAAACTGGCGCTCGATCGCCACGATGCGGCGCAGGGTTTCCGCGTCGCGCGGCGTGAACTGGTTCCAGATGCCCCAGATGTTCTCCCACGCGTTGTAGCCGATGCCGTTAAAGAAGATGTATTGCAGATCGTGATGGCGGTCGCGGCCCCAGCGATTTTCGTAGTTGATCATGTGGCGTGGTTCGAGCCACTTGAACTTCGCCACCGGCGGAATGACTTCGTTGGGCGCCTTCTTGCCCCAGCTCTGCACGTTCCAGTTCAGTTGTTCCTCGGCGCTGATGGTGGACTCGGGCTGGACCACCACCGGGTGACCAAGCGCCTCGCAGGCATCGAAAAATGCGCGCGGCACGCCGTTGTAGGTGTCGCCGTTGATACCGTCCGCACCGACCGCCGTCACCAGCTGCGCCATGCTTTGCCAGTCGTTGAGTTCGGGCTCGCGGGTGCCGTGGTCCCACGGCATGGTCGGCAGGAACACGCGCACACCGCGCCGATGGAAGTCGGCCACGGCGCCGCGCAAGCCGTCGAGCCCGCCGGGCAGGTCGTGGGCCAGGTCGGTCTTGTTGCGATCGTCGATGCCGATGTTGGGATAGACGAACCAGATCAGCACGCTGTCGATGCCGCCGAAGCGTGCTTCCAGATCGTCGAGGTAGCGGTCCACCGTGTAGCGGCCGCTGACCGAGTCGTGGAAGTAACGGTCCTCGACCATCATCTGCGCATGCACGAAGTTGCGCTGCGCCCATTGCAGTTCGGGCCGGCGGTAGTTGGCGTCGTCGTAGCCGATGCGGATGAGGTGTTCGCGGCGCCAGTCGGTAAGCTCGGCAACCCAGTCGTCGACCGTGCCGTCGACATCCATTTTCCAGTGGCCGATCTCGGTGAATGGCCAGCCCGGCGGCTTGCCCGGCAGCGGCAGGTAGCGACCGGTGGTGACGTGCGAGAACTTGTACTCGGAGCGCAGCGGAGGCGGCGTGCCGGGCTTGTCGGGAGGCGTGGTCATGCGGGCGCGTGGTGCTCCGTGGGTGATGTAGCCGCGGCCAGTCTGCACAAGCCGGCAAGCATACCGAGGTTGGCGGGGTGCGTGCCGTGGCACGGCAGGTATTCCACCGCATCATGCGCGGGCGCGCCAGCCCGCGCACGCCATCGGATCCAAGGTGGTGCGAACACCGGCGCGGCGAGCACGACGAAATCAAAAGCGGCGGAGCCTCCCATGGAGTGGCTGGTAGGAGCACGCGTCATGGCAGTGCCTGGTAAACCAGATCGTAGAAGTTGCGGCTGATGTGCGGCAGATCCTTGCCGTTGTCGTCCCGTGGCAAATGCTGCAGCATCAGGATCGCCACCAGGTGCTCTTTCGGATCGATGGTGTAGTAGGTGGAGGCTGCGCCACTCCAGCCGTATTGCCCATTGGAACCGAGTTGGCCGCGCCGCGCCGCATCGATCACCACGTAGCCGCCGATGCCGAAGCCTTCGGCGTCGCTGAACTGATCCACCGGCGGATGGAGCATCGTGAGGTGGTTCTGCATCATCAGTTCGACCGTCTTGCGCGACAGCAGCCGATGCCCGTCCAGGCTGCCGCCATCGAGCAGCATCTGGGCAAAACGTGCGTAGTCGCCAGCGGTGGAATACAGGCCGCCGGCGCCACTGTCGTAGGCATTGAGCGGAGTGCCGGGATGCACCGCGCTGGGGCCGTCGTCCCGCACCAGCTTTCCGTTGTCGCCCATGCGCGTGAGGTCGACCACGCGATCGCGTTGCGCCGTCGGCACGCTGAAACCGGTGTCGCGCATCTGCAGTGGATCGAAGATGCGTTGCTGCAGGAACTGCCGGAACGGCTGGCCCGAAACCACTTCGACGACCCGCGCCATCAGCTCCAGTGAGGCACCGTCGTAGCCAAAGCGGGTGCCGGGATCGGCAGCCAGCGGCACGTGACTCATGCGTGCCGCGAAACCCCGCAGATTGCGGGCGCCATGCGGGTCGATCCGTTCCATCAGCTTCACCGCCTGCGCCTCACCCTGCAGTCCCGCCGGATATCCGGCGGTATGGGTCAGTAGCGCGTGCAGCGTGACCGGTTTGTCCGCCGCCCGCAGTTTCGGGGCGTCGGCGGTGCCGCCCACCATCACCTGTGGCGCGTCGAAACCGGGCAGGTAGCGCGACAGCGGATCCTCCAGCGTGATGCGGCCTTCTTCCACCAGCATCATTACCGCTACCGAGGTTACTGTCTTGGTCATCGAGTAGATGCGGAAGATATCGTCTTTGCGCATCGGCTTGGTCCGCGCCAGGTCGCGATAGCCGTAGGCGCGCCAATCGATGATCGTGCCGTCGCGTGCAACCAGCGACACCGCGCCCAGGTAGCCGTGTATGTCGGTGGCCGTGGTCAGGAAACCGTGCATGCGCTGCAGGCGTTCGGTCGACATGCCTGTGTCGGCAGTCGGTATCGCTGGCGGCATTGCGTCGGCGTATGGCAAGGCCATGCCCAGACAGAGCGCCAGCAGGCGCGCGCGGAGGTTGCCTCGATCCGTCATAGCCATTGAGCGTCTTCCCTCTCGGTGCCCGTTGGCGGGCACCGAGACCTTGCCGGATCAGAATTTGATTTGATAAGTCACCGAGACCATACGGCCGCGACCTGCCCAGTAGTTCTGATAGCCAGCCAGTTGCGACCAGCTGAGCACGTACTGCCTGTTGAGCAGATTCTCCACACCGAGGGAGATTTTGCCGTAGCGCTGCAGATCGTAGTTCACGCCGAGGTCCCACAGGGTGTAGCCGTGAGTGGTCTCGCTGTAGCTGTACGGCTTGCCATCGAAAGCGCGTACATCGCTGCCGGAGATGTGGCGACCGAACAGCGAAGTGAAGCCCAGGGTGGCGTCGGCGTTGGGCAAAAAGTTCCAGGTGAGCGCACCGGCGAGTTTGTCCGGGTTAATGTCGAGTACGCCCAGCGGCTTGTTCAAGCCGCCAGCAGCATATTTCCCCGCTGCATCGGCCGACCAGAACGCGGTCTTGCCGATGATGTGCGAGTACAGGCCAGTGACCTTCCATGTATCGGTGAAGCGCCACTCGCCGGTGACCTCGGTGCCCTCGATGCGCACCGGGGCGCGCGAGAGGATGAAGTCGTTGGTGACCGGATTGATCGCCAGCGAGGCGCCGAACGGCGACTTGGATATGTAGTGGGTGGCACCGAACGAGGCTCGGTCGCCGCGCCAGTTAAAGCCGAATTCGTTGTTCTTGAAGATGATGGCGGCGAGGCCGCTGATGCGATCGACGGATTGCCCAGGTGTGTTGATGTTGCGCAGAGGAATGCCGATGTTGGGCAGGGTGAAGCCCTCGCTGTATGACGCATACACCGACCACTCGTCGCCGATGCGCCAGATCGCTCCGAGGTTTTTCAGGTTCTCGGTGTACTTGACGCTACCGCCTTGCACGGATACCCGATGGTTGTAGTAGGTCGAGGTGTAGCTGTTGACGGTGAGCTTGTCATCCTCGCGGCGATAGCCACCGCTGACCGTCAATGGGCCGATATCCCAGGAAAGTTGCGCATACGGCGCTGTGCTCCTGTAGTTCATCGGAGGCACCCACAGGCGGTTAGTCAGGGCCAGCCGCTGCTGCGCCTGGTCTTTGACGAAGTCGATTCCGGTGTGCAGCTCGAGTCCGTCCACGTTGAACAGGTCCGAGCGTGTCCACGAGGTGCGGATACCCTTCTTGTGCGAATCGATTTCCGATTGTTCGTACAAAGTACCCAGCGGGGCGAACAGCGGATCCTGCTTCGCCGGATCCAGCTCGGGGAGGTAGCGCATGGCTTGGTCGGCCTTGTACACGTTGATATCGAGCGAGCCACCGAAGAAGTTGCTGTGGCTATATTCCAGGCTGTACTGCTTGAAATCGTTGAATGCATCCTTGGACCCGAAAATGTGTCCCTTTTCGGAGGTGTTGGTGACCGGTACGGCGCAAGGTGGGTTGTCGGTAGGGCCGCGGCAACCCAGTACTTGGATGTAGTTGCCCTTGCCGGCGATCTTGAAGCGGCTATAGGTCGCTTGCAGTCGTTGCGTCGCACCGTCGCCGAAAGTGAAACCGCCCTTCAGGAACAGGTTCTTCGAGGTGGAGTCCGCCAGCGAACCGCTGGTATTGAGGCCGATACGCCGGCCGTCGCCGTCGTAGCTGATGCCGCGATCGATGTAGGAGGCCGAGGCGAGCAGGTCGAACGCACCCTTCTTGTGGGTGAAGAGGAGGCCGGTCTTCCAGCCTTCGCTACCCCCGTGAGCTTGCGTCTGGTAGCGCGTGGTGAAGGTCGTTTCGTTGCCCTCCTCAGTGGGCGTCTTGGAGATATAGTTGATGATGCCGCCAGCAGCGCCGATGCCTTCAGAGGCGGACGGGCCGTTGATCACCTCGATCCTCCCGATGATGCCCATGTCGGTGAAGGTGCCATTGCGCGTGCCTTCGCGCAGTGGCGACCCCTGCGGGATACCGTCGAACAGGCGCAGCGGAATGCGACCGCGCAGCGTCTCGCCGGTGTTGCTCATGGCCTGAGAGGATTCAGCGTAACCCGGAACGGTGCGTGCGAGCACGGCAGTGGCGTCTTCTGTGACGAGCAGGGTATGCGCGATTTCCGCCTTCGATACGACGGTGATCGCACCGGGGATCTCATCGATGGCCTTGGGAGTGCGCGTGCCGGTGACGATCACTTGGCCCAGGTCGATGGCCTTCTTGTTCTTGGTCTTGTTGTCCTGCTTGCCAGTGTCCTGGTTGCCGGAATCGGTGTCCTGCGCGTAGCTGTTGCCGGCCAGGACGGAGACCAGCAGAATGCTGCTGATCGCGACGGAAAGTGGCTTGATCATGTCGTGTCTCTGATGGAGTGCTGGTCATCGGGTGGGCGTGTCGGCCCCTCCGTCCCCTGTGCTCGTTGCCCGCTAAGAACGATCTCTGGTGTCCTGCATCGGCGATATCCTCTCCTGATGCTTCCGCCGGCCGCGCCCTTGTTTTGAAGTGAGCCTAGGCGCTTGATGGCAGCGGTAGAACCGTCGCGAACTATGTTCAGAGACTAGTTTTTGTTGCTTACGAACAGGACGCGCATGGCGCAAAGCAGCATTTTCTCGCGGTTTGCAAAACGGTCTTGGGGTCGCTTCTTCGTCACGCGTGGCCCGTCGCGCAAGCCCTAGAGAGTAAGGGAATGCTAGCGGGCTCTTGCCTGCATGGTTTTGCGGCTTTCCTCGAGCAGCGCCTTGACCAATCGCACGCGCACGCTGGAGCGTGACCAGACGATGCCGATGCGTCGCGGCACTGCCGCATCTGGCAGTGCAATGCGCGCCAGTTGCAGCCCCTCCGGCCAGGGATGCGCCCAGTCCGGGACTAGCGAAACACCGAGGCCGCGGTCGACCATCACCGCAATCGCGTTGAGCGCATTCAGCTCGAAACGCTCGCGCGGCACGATATTTTTCTGGCGCAGATACTCATCCGCCTGGCGTCCGCCCCATTGATTGCGGTCGTAGCGGATCAGCGGCTGTGTCGCGAGCAATTCGTGTGGGTCCCGGTCGGCCATGCTCTGGGGTGCCAGCACGATCAGCGGCTCCTCGCGCAGCATCTGCCACTCGCAGGTTTTCGGTAGTGGAAACGGCGCCTCCAGCACCACCGCCGCATCAAGGTCGCTCGCTTCCACAGCGCGGTACAGCTCCGCGGAATAGCCTGGCTTGATGAACACGTTGATCTGGGGGAAGGTCTCGACCATGCGCGAAAGTACGTCCGGAAGGATGCCGGCCAAGCCGGTAGGGCAGGCGCCCAGGCGCAATTCGCCCGACACTCCGCTCTCGTTGGCCAGGCTGCGCAGGTCACCGACGTGGCGCAACAGTTCGCGTGACCGCTGCAGGATGCGTGAGCCTTCCTCGGTGATGCTGACGGTGCGACCGACGCGGGCGATCAGGGTAGCGCCGACCTCACGTTCGAGTGTGCGCACCTGCTGCGCCACGGCTGCTGGCGTGATGTTGAGCACACGCGCGGCGGCGGCCATCGAACCGTGGTCGACGATGGTGATGAACGTTTGCAGGAACTGGGTTTCCACGGCGGCTCGCTGGGTTGGGTTGAGGAACGGCTCCTGCCAGGGTCGGTGCTCCCACGTTCGGGTCGGCCGGTCCGCCGCTGTTCGCTGACGATAGCGCGTCGGACCCGTAACGCGGCATACGGCTCGCGCCGGTCAGTCGTCGCCGTCGGCGTAGACGGTGAGCCCGCGCAGCGAACGGGTCGGCGCCGGGAAGCACAGGCTCGCCAGGTAGCCGATCACGATGCACAGCAGGATCGAGATGCCGAGGTAGAAATACGGGTGTACCAGATTGAACGACCATGCCAGCACGGTCAGGCAGATGCTGCTGCCGATGCCGATGGCCACGCCCGGGGAGTTGGCGCGGCGGGTGAACATACCCAGCGTGTAGGCGCCCGCGAAGCCGCCGCCGAGCAGGCCGGCCAGTTCGATCGACATGTCGAACAGCGAATGGATGTCATAGCGCGACAACAGGATCGCCAAGCCGATCGCCACCAGCCCCACCACCACGCCGGCGACTTCGGCGAACAGCACACTGCGCTTGGGCGTGGGATGCTTGGCCAGCTTCGCGTAGAAGTCCACCGACGCCAGGGTGGACACGCTGTTGATGATGCTGGCCAGGGTGGACATCGCCGCAGCAAAGATGCCGGCGATGATCAGCCCGGTCACACCCATCGGCAACTCGGCAGCGATGAAGAGCGGGAAGGTGGCATCGATCGGCAGCGTGGGGTTCATCCGTTCCGGGTGCGATTTGTAATAGACGAATAGCGCTGTGCCGATCAGGTAGAACACGAAGCCGCCGGGCACCATCACCGCGGCAAAGATCCATACCGAACGGCCGGCCTCCTTGTCCGAACGTGTCGACAGGATCCGCTGCATCAGCACCTGGTCTTTGGGAAACGTCAGCACCACGTCGAACAGCACCAGGAAGATGAAACCCCACACGGTGGCCTTGGTCAGGTCGAAGCTGAAATCCAGCAGGTGCATCTTGTGGTTGGCCATCGCCGTGTGCACGAACGCGGGCACGCCGCCGTTGATGTGGTGAATGATGAAGCCGATGGCAAACAGTGCGCCGCCAAACATCACCACCACCTGCACCACGTCGGTCCAGATCACCGCTTTCATGCCGCCCAGCGTGGTGTAGAGAATGGTGAAGCCGCCCATGATCAGCACGCTCCAGATCACGTCGATGCCGGTGATGGTGGCGATCGCCAGCGATGGCAGGAACAAGATGATGCTCATGCGACTGCCGATCTGCATCACGATGAATAACCCGCTGGCCAGCATGCGGATGGCCGGATGGAAGCGGGTTTCCAGATACGAGAACACCGACATCAGATCCAGTCGGCGTAACAGCGGGACCACCCACACCGCCACGAACATCAGCCCGATGATGGCAATGAGGTTGTTGGTGAGGTACTGCCAGTTGGTCTCGAACGCCTTGGCCGGGATCGCGATGAAGCTGATCGAACTGGTGTTGGTGGCGTACAGGCTGATGCCCGCGGCCCAGAACGGAATGCTGCGCCCGCCGACGAAGAAACCGGCGGTGGAGCTGCGCTTTTCGTGCAGGTAGAAGTACAGGCCGATGCCGACCATCGCCACCAGGTAGACCAGGATCACCACCCAGTCCAGCCACTTCAGCAGGAGTTTGGTGGACTGCACGCGGGCATACCCGAACTCGACGTGGTGGCTGCCGGGCGCGCGTGTCGCCCAGAAGCTTCCGTCCGGCCAAGCACCGCTTCGGTCGATAGCGCCGGGTGCGTCGCCGGGCAGTTCCACCCAGCTACCGGTGATGGTCTGAAAGGTCATGAAGTGCGCCCCGGCCCGACCCGGCGTCTGCATCAGATAGAGAATGTTGGCCTGGCCCAGCGCCTGGCCCGAGTCGGCCACGACCCGACCGGGCACGCTCCCCCGTGTCGTCCAGCCGGCATCGGCGGACCAGCGCAGCAAGCGTTCGCCGTCAGTGCCGGGCACGGTGATGTATAGACCGCCGTTCTGCGCCACCACACTGGAGGCGACCTGTGCACCCGGCCAAGCCGGCAGCGGTGACCAGTGCGGCTGCTCGTCACTGGATGACAGTAGGAACGCGCGCGGCGTACCGCCTCCCGCGTTGCCCATCACGTAAAGCGTGTCGACCGACGCGCTGCCGTGGGCGTCGGCCAGGGCCTCGGGCAGGTCCGGCAGTGGGCTGAGATGGATGCCTTGGGCATTGAGGCGGATACGCGCCACGCCGGTGCTGGCACGTCGTCCAGCGGCGCGGGTCAACAGCCAGGCACGGCTGCCGTCTTCGATCATGCCCAGCGCGCCGATATTGCTTGAACCGGACCAGGCCAGCGGTTGCCAGCTGTTGCGGGCATCGTCGAGGCGCCACGCGGCGCCGGAAGCCAGCGCCAGCGGGCGACCATCGACCATGGCGACGCCCAGCAGCGGCTTGCTCGTGTCCAGCGTCGGCAGAGCCGTCCGCTCGACCGGGGCCAGGCTCTGCGCCTGCAGGCAGCATGACGCCATCAGCAGCAGGGCGATCAACGTTATCCGCAGACCCGTCGGCAGGCGGCGGGTGCACCATTGGATATCCCTGCGATGCTGACGCGCGGCAAGGCGCCTCATGTAGCGCGGCCGGCGGTCGCCAGCATCGCTTGCGCGCGCTTGAGGAAAGGAAGATCCACCATTTTTCCGTCGACCACGAAAACACCTTGCGCCTGATTGGCCGCCAGCAGCGAGGCATCCACGATGCGTTGCGCACGTTCCAGTTCGGCCTCGGTCGGTGCAAAGATCCGGTTGGCCAGCGCCACCTGACGCGGATGCACGCAGGTCTTGCCGACAAACCCCAACTGTCTTGCCATCCGCGCTTCGGCACAATAACCGGCCTCATCCTCCAGCGACGCGAACGCCCCGTCCACCGCCATCACGCCGGCCCGCGCGGCCGCCAGACGCAGGGTAAACATCGCCGCGTGCACATTGCGCGGATCGGCGCGGTCGATGCCGTGTGCCTCGAACAGGTCGCCCAAGCCCAGTTGCAATCCGTTCACGCGTGGATGGGCAGCGGCAATCTTCGCCGCATCGGCCAGCGCCTGCGGCGTCTCCACATTCACCAGCAAGCTGGTCGGCTGCGTCACGCCATGAGCTCGCTCGGCCTGCTCGATCATCACGATGGCTGCGAGCAGCATCGCGGGCGATTCGATCTTGGGCTGGTTGATTAGATCCACACCGGGACGCACGATGGCATCAAGGTCGGCCTCGAAGTGCGGCGACCTCGGCGCATTGGTGCGCACGATGATGGTTTTGCCGCCATGCGCCAGCGCCCCACTCTCCAGCAACGCGGAAAGGGCCGCGCGCGCCTGCGCCTTGCGC
>JALYXN010000381.1 GCA_030947085.1 Pseudomonadota bacterium
ACGCCGGCGTCCAGCAGAACATCGGATCGGCCTGGACCGTCGGCGTCGACGCGTACTACCGCAAGGTCAGTCGCCTGCAGGACGAAGGCCAGTTCGGTTCGGCGCTGGTGTACTCCACCTTCAACTACGCCAAAGGCCGGGTCAAAGGCCTGGAGTTCACTGCCAACTACGACAACGGGCCGCTGTCGGCCTACATGAACGTGGCATTGAGCAAGGCCATCGGTGAAAAGATCATTACCAGCCAGTACAACTTCGCGGCCGATGATCTGGCCTATGTCAGCAACCACTACATCTTTCTCGACCACGACCAGAAGCTGGCCTCGTCCGGCGGCATCAACTACGCGCTGAATGACAGCACTAAAGTGGGCGCCGACTATCTGTTCGGCAGTGGCCTGCGCAAGGATGGCGCCGTGCCCAACGGCGCCTCGCTACCGTCGTATTTCCAGCTCAATTTGAATGTGTCACACGACTTCGCGTTCGACCACCACTTCGGCAAGCTGCACACGCAGTTGGCGGTGCTCAACGTGCTCGATCGGACCTACGAGTTGCGCGACGGCAGCGGCATCGGCGTCGGCGCGCCGCAGTACGGCCCGCGTCGCGGCGTGTTCTTGAGTGTGCAGAAGGATTTCTGATTCGCAGGCCGTATCGCCGCATCCGTTATGCTTGCCGCGATTTTCTGATCGACGACGCCCCATGCCCAGCCGACTACCTGAACCCAATGCCGATGAGCGCGCACATTCCGATCATCTGCTCACCCATCTGCGCGAGCATATGGCCGCGCACGGCCCGATGCCTTTTTCTCGCTACATGGAGCGTTGCCTCTACATGCCCGGCCTGGGTTATTACAGCGCGGGCAAGACCAAGTTCGGCGCGGCCGGCGACTTCATCACCGCTCCCGAGCTGGGCGAGCTGTTTGCCCGCTGCGTGGTGCAAGCGCTAACGCCGACCCTGGCGCAACTGGGTGACGACGCATGCTTTCTGGAGCTGGGCGGCGGTAGCGGTTCCTTCGCTGAGGCCGCGCTTAAGGCGTTCGCCGAAGCCGGTGCGTTGCCACGCCAGTACCTGATTCTGGAACCCAGCGCCGACCTGCGTCAGCGCCAGGCCGAGCGCCTGCGCCAGCAACTGCCCGCCGATATCTACGCCCGCGTGCAGTGGCTGGATGGCCCGCCGGAGGAGGATTGGCGCGGCGTGCTGTTCGCCAACGAGGTGATCGACGCTTTGCCCACCACTCGTTTCCTCAAGCGCGACGGAGAAGTCTACGAGGAGCACGTGATGCTGGATGGCGAAGGTCATCTCAAGCGCACCGATCGCCCGGCTGACAGCCTGGTGGCTGGCGCGGTACGTCAACTGGAGCGTGATCTTGGCGCCGAGTTTGCCGACGGCTACCGATCCGAAGTGCTGCCGCAACTGCCGTACTGGATCCAGGCCGTGGCCGGGTCACTCACGGCGGGCGTGATGCTGTTTATCGATTACGGTTACGTGCGCCGCGAGTTTTACCTGCCTCAGCGCGACGACGGCACCCTGATGGCGCATTACCGCCATCACGCCCACAACGATCCGCTCTACCTGCCCGGGCTCAACGATCTCACCGCGTCAGTGGATTTCACCGCGCTGGCCGAGGCCGGCGACAGTGCCGGCTTCGCCGTGGCGGCATATCTGCCGCAGGCGCAGTTCCTGATCGGCGCGGGATTGCAGGCCGTGTTCGAACGCGAGCAGGCGAAGGCGACCGATGCGCACGCGCAGTACCAGCTGGCGCAGCAGGTGAAGCGACTGATGCTGCCCGACCAGATGGGCGAGCGGTTCCAGGCGATGCTGCTGGCCCGCGGCATTGACAGCTTGCCGCTGCCCGCCGAACTGCTGTCCGCCGATCAGGGGCGCCGCCTCTGATTCACGCCGATGCGGCTGCCACCCTTATGCGACGGCAGCCGGCGCGCGACGGTCACGGTATCGCCGAGCTGCTTGCCGTCGCCGGCGCCACCACGGACGTGGCCGGTGCCGGAGCTGACGTGGGCGCGGGCAGTGCGGTAACCG
>JALYXN010000411.1 GCA_030947085.1 Pseudomonadota bacterium
GCTGTGGACCGCGGGCGTGGGCGTCACGCGGCTATTTGCCCATGCCCTGCCCGACTACACCTATCTTGCCGATCGCGTACCGCCAGTGGCGATGCCCCATGCACGAGCGTTCGCCGAGCAGACGCTCAGCATCAGCAATAGCCCATGGCTGGACGACGAAACGTTCGAGGGCATCTGCTCGGTCATCGAGCGTTGCTTGACGTGAACTTGGGCGCTGGATCCTCGACCGCCTTGTCTGTCCGGGCGTCCGACTTCGCACCGACTGCCAAAGCCCGGTGATCCATGACGCGATGCCATAGCGGCGGCATTAGCGCCAGCACGAACATGCTGGCGTAACCCGCTGGCAGTTGCGGACTGTCCTCGTGATGAACCAGCGCCTGATAGCGTCGCCTGGGTTGCGCGTGGTGATCGGAGTGACGTTGCAGGTTGAACAGCAGCCAGTTGGTATAGCGCTGCGGCGCGTTCCAGGAATGATGGTGAGTAACCCGCTCGTAGCGACCGGGCGCCACTTCGCGGCGACTGAGACCGTAGTGTTCGATGTAGTTGATGACCTCCAGCGTGGCCGCGGCAAGCAGTCCCTGCGTCAGAAAAAACAGCAGGCCGCGAACACCGCCCAGCGCCACGAACACCAGCATGAAGCCCAACCACAGCAGATACCAGCCGAGCATCTCGTTGCGCCATGACCACGGCGACAGGCCACGCAAACGAAGCCGCTGCGACTCCAGCCGCCACGCATTGCGCACATTGCGCCACAACGCGCGCGGCACGAAGGCATACACCGATTCACCGAGATGGGCGGACGATGAATCGCGCGGCGTCGCCACGTGCAGATGGTGACCACGCACGTGTTCGACCTTGAAGCCCGGGTAGCCGACGCTGGTCAGCAGGACACCGCCGACCAGTGGCTCCAGCGGACCGGACTTGTGGATCAGTTCATGCGCGGGATTGATCGCCAGGGTGCCGCCGATGACGCCTGTCGTCAGCACCCAGCCGAGCGTGCCCCAGGGGCCGAATGGCAGATGGATGAACTGCCATGTACACCAGGCCAGCGTGCACAGCCACAACGGCAGGATCAGCAGGGTCAGCACGCGAAAGTAACGTCGGCGCTCAAGCTTCACCAATTGTGCGCTGGAGTCCCAGCTGAGGCGATCGACGCCGCACGCGGCGTCGATCAGCGGCACCACGGCGAAGATGAAGGCCAGCGGATACCACGCGGCCAGATCAAGCGGTACGCCGCGTTGCGCGAGCAAAAGCGTACCCAACGGCAGCAAGGCCGTGGAAAAAGCGAGCAGAAAACCGAGATCGCGCAGGCGCATAAGCTGAAGTCTAGTGCCAGTTCCGGATTCGATGTACACACCCTCTCAGGTTTCCGCTCGTGACAACCGACACAACCGCCGTCAACATGAGAAAATCCCCCACTTGTCGACGTAGCAGCCCATTCATGACTTCCTCGAAATACGATTTCCGCCAGTTCCAGGAAGAACTCGCAAAACTTGAAAACAAGGTCGAAAAGCAGCAGCCATCCAAACCCCTAGGCAAGAAAGCCACCGCCGAGCGGCGCCTGGCAATGGCGCGGGAGGAGTTTCTGGTATTGCGCAAGCGGCATGAACTCACTGTGGCGGAGGTGGTGGCCTTTTTCCCCGAGGAGGAAGGCATCGGCTATCTGCAGGAACTCATCGTCGCGTCGCAGCCGAAACCACGGCGTACACGCAAGACCTGATCGCCCGCTCTCGATGCGCCAGCCATCCGTTTCACCTATCCTGCGCTGACGACCTGCGGGTCGCTGTCTCGCCGGTAAAACCCGGTGCAACGCCAGCCGGAAATTTGCAGGGAGAGTCGTGATGCTTGTTCGATGGTTTGCCAGTGCCATGCTGGCGCTCACGCTGGGACTGGCCTCGCCTGTGGCCAACGCAGGTGGCGCGATCACGGTCGCGGCAGCGGCGGACCTGAAGTTTGCGATGGATGACATCGTCAGCGCCTACCGACAAGATCACCCCGCCGACACGATCCAGGTGGTGTACGGCTCGTCGGGCACGTTCAGCACCCAGATCCAGCAGGGCGCGCCGTTCGACCTGTATTTTTCGGCAGACATCAGTTACCCGCGGGCGCTGGCCAAGGCCGGCCTCACGGCATCGACGCCGAAGGCTTACGCGGTGGGCCGGATCGTGTTGTGGAGCGCTTCGGTCGACGCCAGCAAACTGACCTTGAAAGACCTGGTCAGACCGCAGTTCGATCGCATTGCCGTGGCCAATCCCGAACACGCACCGTATGGCAAGCGTGCGGTGCAGGCGCTGCATGCCAGCGGCGTTTGGGACCGGGTGCGGGATCGTCTGGTATACGGCGAGAACATTGCCCAGACCGCGCAATTTGTGCAGACCGGCAACGCGAAGATCGGCATCATCGCGTTGTCGCTGGCGCTGAATCCTGCCTTCGCCTCGAAAGGCGGCTATGCGCTGATTCCGGCCACGCTTTACCAGCCGCTGGTGCAGGGCTATGTCATCACCCAACGCGCCGCCGACAATCCGGTCGCCAAAACCTTCGCCCGCTTCATTGATTCACCGGCGGCGAAAAAGATCCTGCAGCATTACGGG
>JALYXN010000428.1 GCA_030947085.1 Pseudomonadota bacterium
CTTCGGCGAAGCTGATCAATTCCGCACGGCGGTGTTCTTTCCCGAGCAGGTGCCCGATCCAGCCAGGTTTCAGCTCACGCCGATGCTGGAGGCGCAACTAGAGTCGGAACTGCGGCTGGCGCGCGTCCAGCAACGCCAGCAGGCGTCGGCCGCGGCGGCACGCGGACAAACGGCACCGGCGCGCAGCGAGGCCGATTTGCACAGCGCGGCGATGCGCGTGGTGCGTCGGCAGTGGATGGAGGATCAGACCCGCGACACCGCGGCCTCGGTCGCCAGCTTCCAGCAGGCGCTGTTTGGTGAGGAGGCGGTCGAGGGGTATCTGGAAAGCGGTGGCGGCAACCTGATCGAATCGCCCAAGTCGATGTTCGGTTACCGGCTCGATCCGCAGGTGCGCCGGGTGATCGTGCACATCGCCACGCATATCCTGGAGCATATTCGTCTGACCGCCACACGCCAGTTTGGCGTACCGGTGCGTGGCGCGGTGATCGGCCGGCCGGTGGAGTTCCGCAGTTCCATGGGTGCGGAGGGTTCGCTGCAGGCGATCGAGATCCTGCGCGAGTCTGCTGCCGCAGCCGGCTTCGACAGCGTGACCTTTCTGGAAGAACCCGCTGCCGCCGCGATGCACTATCACCACAGCCTGGATCAGCGGCAAGAGACGCTGGTGGTGGATATCGGCGGCGGCACCACGGATGTCAGCCACGCCCATCTGGGTGGCAGCGACGCACCGCGGATTTCCCGCAGCTGGGGTTTGCCCAAGGGTGGTACGGACCTGGACGTCGGTATCAGCCTGTACAGTTTCATGCCGCTGCTGGGCAAGGACCGGATCAGCATGCCGGCGCATCGCTTCGTCGACGCTGCCAGCGTGCATAACCTGCCCCGCCAGCGTGAGTTCCAGCAGCAGGATTATCGCGCTGTCGACGAACCGTACGGCGCGCGCCTGCGCGCATTGCAGGCGCCCGGCGCCACCACGCGACTCAATCAGGCCGCCGAGCGCAGCAAGATCGCGCTCAGTGACTCACCCTTACATGCCGTCGCGCTGGGTTTCATCGAGCCGGCCCTGACTATTGAGCTCAATAACGATGACTTCCAGGCCGCCATCGCGGCCTACACCAGCCAGTTACGCCGCACTCTCTCCCGGGTAAGCGAAGAGCTCGCCACCGCTCCCCAGAGCATCTTCGTCACGGGCGGCACCTCGCGCTCGCCAGCGGTTCTGCAGTGTGTGAGAGACGCCTTCCCCGGGATTCCGCTCGTGCAGGGTGACCCTTCTTTGGGCGTCGTTTCGGGACTCGCGCGGGTTGCGCGTGATGCCAACGTCGGCGCTTCAAACGATTAACGAAGCATTCCGCTAGCGCGCTTTGGCCGGTTACATTTCATTAACGAACCGTCGAGTACATTAAGCACATGTCGTGAGACAACATTCCCACCGCATGGCAGAGGCTCCCCTCCTCCCCCATGCAACAAGATGGACTCCCCGAAAACCCGCAGACTCCCCTCTGCGGGTTTTTTTATGCTCTCGCTGCTCTCTGGCAATGGCGGCCCTCCATCAGAGTGTCGCTGATGTCAGCCCTGGCCATGACCGATGGCACGGCATGACTCTCAGCCCATGCCATCGCGGATACTTCGGCGGAAGCTGGTGGCCTTGAAGACAGTCGACCACCGTGGAGGCTCTAACCATGCGCTCGTTATCTCTCGCTCTTGCACTTGTCCTTGCCCTTCCCGCCACCAGCGCCATCGCCGTGCCCACGCCTACCCACGGCATGGACGTTCGCACCTCGTGCTCGGTGGATAGCGACTATGACGTCAGCGTGCGCAACGACGGCCTTCGCTTCAGCCGCGACGTCGGTAATCCGCACGACGTGCTCATGCACGACGGCCACTTGCAGATAGACGGCCATTCCCAGCCAGTCAGCGCTGCGGACGCGGCGCGACTGCGCCAATACGAGTTACGCGTGCGCACGCTGATGCCCGAAGTCGCCACCATCGCACGCGACGGCGTGGGCCTGGGCTTCGACGCGCTGACCACCGTCGCCGCCACCTTTGCGGACAGCGCGGACGAGCGCCAAAAGATCACGCGCGAACTTGCCGTACAGCGCCGTCGGGTATTGAGCCGCATCGAGCAGGGCATTGGCAGCGGACAATGGCGACAGAGCGACATGGACCAGGGGATGGAAAACGAAATGGGGGATGCCGTCTCGACCCTGGTCAGTACGGTGGCGTCGCGCGCGGTGAAGGCCGCACTCAGCGGCGATCAGAGTCAGGTTGCTTCACTGGAGGCGCGCGCCCAATCACTGGACCACAGCATCGAGCAGGCCGTGGAAGGTCCGGCCGAACGACTCGGCAAGCGTGCCGATGCCCTGTGTCCGCGCATGGTCGAACTGGATCAGTTGCAGCATCAGCTGGACTTTCGCCTGCCCGACGGCTCGCCACTGAAACTGATGACGCT
>JALYXN010000435.1 GCA_030947085.1 Pseudomonadota bacterium
AATCAGCCGGACAAGCGTGGCATCCACATGTCGCGTCTGTATCTGCAGGTCGAGCAGGCGTTGAGCACGCAAACCCTGACGGCCGAGTCACTGCATACGCTGTTGCGTGGATTTCTCGATTCGCACAAGGGACTGTCGGACCGCGCCTGTCTCAGTATTCATTTCGAGCAGATGGTGCGCCGGCCGGCATTGAAAAGCGCCAACAGTGGCTGGCGGGCGTATCCGGTGTGCGTCGAAGCCAGCCTCACCGGTGACGAGTTTCTGCTCGAGTTCGGTACCGAGGTGGTTTATTCGTCCACCTGCCCGGCATCGGCGGCGCTATCGCGGCAGCTGATACAGGATCAGTTCGCCAGCGACTTCGATGCCACCCGGTCGCTTGATCATGCGGCCGTGCTGGCGTGGCTGGGCAGCGACAAAGGCATTGTCGCCACGCCGCACGCGCAGCGCAGCGTGGCGCGCCTGCGCATTCGTCCCGCCCGCGGTGGCGAGTTTCATATGATCAACCTGCTTGATCGGGTCGAAGAGGCGCTGGGAACACCGGTGCAGACCGCGGTCAAGCGCGAAGACGAACAGGCCTTTGCGCTCGCCAATGGCGGCAATCTGATGTTTTGCGAAGATGCTGCGCGGCGAATCCAGAAAACCCTTGATGCCGACGACCAGCTGGATGACTTTCATATTCGGGTCGAACATCAGGAAAGCCTGCACCCACACGATGCGGTGGCCTATGCGAGCAAGGGCGTGGTCGGTGGTTACGGCTCGATAGCGTGACTCCATGGGCTGCAGAGAGCATGGTTCCGTTGCGGTCGAGCGTGCCGTCACTCATGGACGACGGGGTAAATCACCGAACGTCAGGAGCATCTTCCTCGCACCGACAACGGCGGTAATGGAAGTGTTCCGGGACCGGGTCCTCGCCGCCGCTGCACAGCGGCTGGCAGCGCAGAAGCCGCCATCCCGCGAGCAGGCTGCCGCGCCAGGGGCCAAAGCGAACGACCGCAATCCGTGCATAATCGGAGCAGCTGGGGTAGAAGCGGCATCGGGGGCCAAGCAGGGGACTGATCCAGCGCTTGTACAAATGCAGCAACCACAGTATCAATCTTGTCAGAGGATTCACGCTGCCCGAACGGCCTGGGGGATGTAGTCTTACAAGTATTCCAGAATTGGGCTTGCTGGAGAAGGATACATGAGATATAACACCCGGCCGCCACGGCCAACCACGGTGAAGGGATATGGCGAAAACGACAGGTAATTCCAGCGCCAAGGCGCACAAGGACAAGGCTTCGAACAAGGCAAAAGGCGCCAAGGCCGCAGCGTCGAAAACAACGGCTGCAAAAGGAAATGTCGTGAAGAGTCCCAGCAAGACACCTGCGGCGGGCCGCACCGTGGCCAAGTCGGCAGTGAAAAAGGCGCCAGGAAAATCGGCGACCCCCGCAACATCGAAGGCAAAGCCAGTGGCGTCCAAAGCCGTGGCAAAACCGCCGGGACAGAAAAAAGCCACCCCTGCAAAGAAACCTGAGGCGAAGAAATTGGCAGCAAAGAGCGCGGCATCGAAAAACATCGCAGTCACCAAGAGCCTTTCGGCGCCAAACAAGGCGCCGGTGGCGAAGCCAGTTGCCGCCAGCAAGTCTCCTGCGGTTAAACCTGCAGCTGCTCCCTCAGGCAAAAAAGCCAACGTCACCGCAGCGCCGGTGGGAAAGTCTGCTGCCGCAACCGCCGCGCCGGCGAAGCCAGTGAAGGCCAAGGCAAAGTCTGCCAAAAAGTCGCCCAGCACGCCGGCACCGGTGGCTGTGGTCAAAAAGATAACCCCACCGCCCGCCAGCCGGCTGTTCCAAGGCAAGGTGGCGAGTGCAACTGCCATGGTGACGTCGCTGCCGGATTCATCGGCTGCGGGTGATGCCTCCTCTTACCATAAGAAAAATTCGTCTTCCTCCATGAATAAACTCGCAACAAAAAAACTTGAAAACGGTGTCACCCGTGAAGACGGGCGATACGCGCTGCCGTCGACCAGTACGATCGCGCTACCGAAGGGTTATCGCCCTTCCAATGACGAGGAGTACATGAGTCCGCAACATCTGGCTTATTTCCGCAACAAGCTGCGCGACTGGCGCGATCAGTTGGTGGAAGAGTCACGGCAGACCATGGACAACC
>JALYXN010000461.1 GCA_030947085.1 Pseudomonadota bacterium
GCCGTGGGCTTCAACACGCTCGCACCAAGCGCGTCGGCCAAGGGCTCATAAAGCCTGCCGACGTGCCAGTCGGTGTCTGGCGAGCAGCGCGCTGCAGGCTGCATCCGTACACGGATGTCGTCGGGAATGTGACTGCCGTCGTGCGGCAGACTGATCAACAGCGGCACCCGGCCGCGCTGCAAGCTGAAAGGGGTCATGCGAGCCATTGTACTCAGCTCATCAGCACGAGTTCTTCCGCCGAGGTGGGGTGAATGGCCACCGTGGCGTCCAGGTCGCGCTTGTGCAAGCCCAGCTTCAACGCCACCGCAAAACCCTGCAGCATTTCATCGGCACCGGGACCGAGCACATGGATACCGAGCACACGCTCCTCCTCGCCGACACAGACCAGCTTCATCAGGCTCTTCTCTTGCTTGCCGACCAGCGCCCACTGCATCGGCGTAAAGCGTGAGCAGTGAATTTTCACCGCATCGCCGTGTTCCGCCCGCGCAGCTTCCTCGGTCAACCCGACCATGCCGATGGGAGGTTCGGCGAAGACGACACTGGGGATGTTTTCGTAGTCCAGCTGTGCTTGCGGCCGACCACCGAACAACCGATCGGCCAAATGGCGCCCAGCGGCCACCGCCACCGGCGTAAGCGCCTTGCGCGAGGTCACGTCGCCCACCGCGTGGATGCCCGCCACGTTGGTGTTCTGGCGAGCATCGACCCGGATGTGCCCGCGCTGGTCGGTAACCACACCGACCTCCGCAAGGCCCAGCGATTCCGTGTTGGGCACCCGTCCGACTGCCCAAAACAACGCATCGTAGGGGCCGCGGGAGCCCGAAATAGCATCGTCCACCACGAGACCGGTCGTGTCGCGGCGCAAAGCCTGCACCGCACTTTTCAGGTTGATCCGGATACCCTGCGCCTGCATCTGCTGCTGCAATGCCTGGGTAACTTCCGCATCGAAGCCTTCCAGTAGTCGACCATGCGCGAACACCTCGACCTCACTGCCCAGCGCCTCGAGCAACCCGGCGAACTCCACCGCTATGTAGCCTCCTCCCACGATGGCCACGCGCTGTGGCCGCGACGTTAGAGCAAACATGTCGTCGGAAACCAGGCCCAGATCGAAACCCGGAACGTCCAGCGTGCGCGGACGCGCGCCCGTGGCGACAACGATCTGTGCCGCGCGCAGTTGCCTGCCATCCGTCAGCTCGATGACATCGGTGGCGGTGAATCGGCCCGACTGACGCACGACGTCCACACCGGCCGCAGACAACCGCCGCCCATAACCCTGCTCGATGCGATCGATCAATCCCTGACGTATGCGGCGAAACCGCTCCCAGTCGAGTGCGCCGGGGGTCGAGTTGAATCCGGCCGCGACGGCAAACTCCTGCGCCTGCGCCCATTGCGCCGCATACCACAGCGCTTTCTTTGGCACGCAGCCGCGATGCACACACGTCCCGCCGAGCGCGGCAGGATCGACCAGAGCAACCCGAGCGCCGTGCTCGGCGGCGCGAAAAGCGGTGGCCAAACCTCCTGAGCCCGCTCCCAGCACGATCAGGTCGTGATTTGTCGCCATGCGGAACATCTCCCGTCAAAAAGGTGAAGATACTCGCCGAGGCCTGAAGGTCCGATCTAATCCCTCCAGCGCGGAAGCATCGGGAAACGAAATCATGCAGAAAACGCAGGGCGACGAATCCATTTCTGCCACCTTCGATTACCATCGAAATGGCTGATTCGCCAGGGAACGCAACGCCGGGTCGGTAACAACAGAAGAGGTGCATCGACGGTTTGTCCGATACCATGGTTAATTTACGTGTCGATGCTGTGTAGCTCTCGACGCGAGGCTTCGGAACGGTTAGATGACCAACGGTGAAACGACTTCAGCAGCCCCTTACGCGGTCGATCTGACGAACTGCGACCGGGAGCCAATCCATCATATCAATGCGATCCAGCCCGTCGGCTTCCTTGTCGCTGTATCCAGCGACTGGCTGGTATTGCACGTCTCGGCGAATACGCCGGACTTTCTCGCCCGGCCATTCGAGGCACTGCTCGACATTCCGCTACGCGACATCTTGCGGCCCGATGCACTTCACCTGATTCATAATCAGCTGGCAGTCCTTAGCGGTCCCGATGGCGTCGAGCACAGCTTCGCCGTCCAGCTGCAAGACGATGGCCCCCTGTATGACCTGGCGATTTACCGGACCGGCCAACTGGTCGTCATCGAAGCGGAGCCCAGCCAGGCGGCAGGCACCGTCAAAGCCAGCGCGATGGTTCGCACGATGTTAGCCCGCATGAAAGGGCAAGCCGACCCGATGCGCGAGGCGGCGCGACTCATGCAGGTACTTACCGGTTTTGACCGCGTCATGATCTACCGTTTTCACCCAGATGGCTCGGGCGAAGTGATCGCCGAACGGGCGCGCCGGGGCCTGGAGCCCTATCTTGGCTTACGCTATCCGGCCTCAGATATCCCACAGCAGGCACGGGCGCTGCTGATCCGCAATCCGGTACGGATGCTGGTTGATGTCAATGCCGAACCCAGTGCTTTGGTGCCGTCGCAAAACGCTTTTAGCGCGCCGCTGGATCTGTCGATGAGCACCCTGCGCGCGCATTCGACGATGTGCATCCTGTATCTACAAAATATGGGGGTTGGCGCCACGTTGACGGTGTCGCTGGTCCGCGATGGCCGACTGTGGGGCATGATCTCGTGCCACCACATGGCGGCCCGCCATCTGGGCTTCGAGGAGCGCGCGACCGCTGAACTGTTCGGTGAAATCATGTCGCTATTGATCGAAAAGCGCGAGCGCGCCGACGTTAGCGCGTACGAGGCACACATTCAACAGCGCCGCCAGCAGCTGATTGTGAGGGTGATCGAACGTGGATCGGATCTCTACAGTGTCCCCGAACTGGCCGCGCATCTTGCCGATCTGGTTCCCTGCGGCGGCTTTGCCATCTACGCAGACGGTGGCGTGACGCGGAAGGGCCAAACTCCCACCGCCAGCGCGTGTGCCACGTTGCGCGGTTTCCTCGACGAACAGCCGGCCGGCCAGATCTTTGCCACCGCCGAGCTCGGTCGCCTGTTCGCGCCGGCGCAAGCGTACGTTGAGCAAGCGGCCGGGATCTTGGTACTACCGATCTCACGCACAACTCGGGATTACCTGGTCTTCTTCCGCCCGGAGCAGGCGTTCACGGTCACCTGGGCGGGGCGACCGGGCAAACAGTCTGTTGCCAGCCCGGACGGGCCGCGACTTCTGCCGCGCAAAAGCTTCGACGCGTGGCGCGAGACTGTCCGCGGTCATTCGGAGCAGTGGACGCCGGCGGAACTGGCGGCGGCCGAGATGATGCGCGTCACGCTGCTTGAAATTGCGCTGCAACAAGCAGGCAAAGCCGAAACTGAAAATCAAGAGATGGCGCAAAAGCAGGAACTGCTGATCGCCGAACTCAACCACCGGGTCCGCAACATTCTTGGGTTGATCCGCAGCCTGGTGACGCAAAGCCGTCTCAGCGCCCAGGACGTCGACACGTTCGCCGCCATATTGGGCGACCGCATTCATGCGCTGGCCCGGGCGCACGACCAGATTACTGCCAGAAACTGGGGGCCTAGCTCGCTGGCATCACTGTTAAAAACTGAAGCGGCCGCGTACCTCGGTGAAGGGGCGCCACGCGTTTCGTTTGATGGGCCCATCACGATGCTTACGCCGCAAGCGTTTCAAACGATGGCCCTGGTGATTCATGAGTTGATGACCAATGCCGCTAAACATGGGGCGTTGGCGAGCGGCCAGGGACATGTAGCGATCACCTGGCGCCTGGATGAGGCGGGCGACCTGATTTTGCACTGGCATGAGACCGGCGGTACTCCGGTGGTGACGCCGACCCGTCGGGGCTTTGGCTCGACGATCATTCACCGGTCGATCCCGCATGAGCTTGGCGGTGAAGCAACACTCGACTACGCACCCGAGGGATTGTGCGCCCGGTTCGTCATTCCCGCCGCGCATGCGGTGCGTAGTAATGAACCTGCGCTCGCGCTGGTCGAGTCCGATGAGGCAGACGCGGACGCCCGGCTCACCGGCACGGTACTTCTCGTCGAAGACAACATGATCATCGCGCTGGAGTCGGAAGACTTGCTACTGACACTGGGAGCGGAAAGCGTCCTGGTCGCCAGCACCGTCGCCGAGGCGTTGCGGTTGGTGGAAATGGAAACGCCGACGTTCGCGTTGCTGGATATCAACCTGGGCACGGAGATGAGCTGGCCAGTTGCCTTGCGGCTACGGGAACTCGGCGTTCGCTATGCCTTTGCAACCGGCTATGGAAATTCC
>JALYXN010000463.1 GCA_030947085.1 Pseudomonadota bacterium
GCGGGTGGCCGAGCAGACCGGTGAGGATATCCACCGCGTGCGACTTGCCCAGCATGCCGTCGGTATGGAATCGACCCAGCATCAGGCGCAAGTCATAGGCAGACCACGACGGCATGATGCCCGCCATAAAACCTTCGTACGCATCGAGATCGTTGCCGCCGTAAGTGACGGGCTTGCCGAGCACGCCGGACCAGATCGTTGCCAGTGCCTCGCCGGTGAGCGCCTCCGCCCCGGTGATCTCGATCACCTCGCGCGGCAGCGGTGAAGGTGCACGCGCCCGTCGCAGCAACGAAGCCACGGCGATCTCGGCAATGTCACGCACATCGACCATGGACACGCCGACGTTGCCGATCGGCATGCCGTAGCGACCCTGCTTCAGCAGGCCGTCGCGCAGCATGGCGTCGTTCTGCATGAAATAGGATGGCCGCAACACCGTCACCGGCAGGTCGAATTGCTCGATCATCCGCTCCACCGTGTACTTGCCGGTGAAATGCGGTACATCGGTGTACGCGTCGCTGTTGAGCACTGACAGATAGACGATGCGCTGGATGCCAGCCTCGCGCGCCAGGCTCAGGGTGCTGATCGCCTGGGTGACTTCATCGGCGACCACGGCATTGAGCAGGAACAACGTATCGACGTTTTTCAGTGCCGCACGCATCGAGGCGACGTCAGTCATGTCGCCCTTGACCGCGGTGACGCCAGCGGGAAACGAAGCCTTTGCCGGCTCACGGGTCAGGGCATGGACGCTTGCGCCTTGCGCGGCGAGACCGCTGACGACCAAGCTGCCGATGGTGCCCGTGCTACCAGTAACGAGAACGTTCATGGGGTATCTCCATAGATGATGTGATGGATCAGTTGGATAGCCCATCCTGATGTTTCATCACCCATACCGATAGCCGCATAATATGGACATCCTGTCTCACCGATGGAACACCATGGATCTGCTTGCGCTGGCCGACTTCAACGACGTGGCGCGACACGGAGGCGTCGGCCGAGCCGCCAGGATCACCGGGCGGCCCAAGGCCACGCTGTCACGGCGTATTCGCCAACTCGAGGACGCGCTGGGCGTGCGCCTGTTCGAACGCGGCGGCCACGAACTGCACCTTACCGAGGAAGGTCGGGAGCTGCAGGAACAGACCCGATCGCTGCTGGAACACATCGATGAAGTGGGCGAGACATTGCGCCGCGGTGTCAGCACGCCACGCGGACGACTGCGCATCAGCGCACCGGTGCTGTTCGGCCAGCGCGGCCTGGGGCGCATCGCGGCGGATTACGCACTGGCATATCCGCAGGTACAGCTGGAAATTGTCACCGAAGACCGTTTCGTCGATCCGGTGGAGCACGACTTCGACCTGATCATCCGGGCCAATCCCGATCCCTCCACCAACCTTGCCGGACGCTGTTTTTTGCGCGATGCGCTCATTGTCGTGGCTGCCCCGTCGCTACCGAGGCCAGCAAGGCGGCGCGACATCGTCGTCCCCGTTATCGCCCTGCCCCGCACGCCAGGCGATGCAACCTGGCAGCTCATCCGCGCACGCAGTGTGCTGACGATTACGACCCGCACCGTGCTGCGCCTGTCGTCGATGGGGATGATTCACGATGCCGTGATTTCTGGCATCGGCGCGGCGGCCGTGCCGCGCTCACTGGTACAGGCCGACATCGACGCCGGCAGACTGGTCGACTGGGGCACCCGCGCTGACGGTCACATCGAAGTATGGGCGCTATACCCCTCGCACAGGCATGTGAGCGCACGCGTGAGCGCCTTCGTGAAGTTGCTGGTAGACCGGTTTGAAAATGCTTCACCGGCAGCGTTCGGCCACCTCGGTGCCAGTGGCAACCCAGGCAAATGATTCGTGCATGAAGCACGCATGCCATGGAATAAACCAGCCAGGCATGGCACGTACTCAAGCTCGTCATCTAGCGCACGCAGGGATGACCAAGAAGCAGGCTCTACGCTTACTGCAAGCAAGTGCCATTCAAGCCGGTCACCTTGAAGCTGGCCGGCTTTCTACTGACCTGTCCGCCACGGAATTTCCTGCCAACCACCTGCCAGCAAAGCAGTGCTGGCACGAGACGACTCCAACGCTCCGGTCAAAGATCGTAGGAATGAATCACCTGGGTGGGGTCACCCGGGTCGGCCGCTCGATGAAATCCCAGATAGCGGGCCAGCTCTCGCATCGACTCGTTCGATGCCGCATCGAACGACACCATGCGCCGGAACCGGTGTTGCCGTGCCTGATCGATCAAATGCCGCATCAATCGGCTCCCGAGGCCGAGGTGCTGCCAGTCATCGGCCACCGTCACCGCACACTCGCATTGGCCAGCCAGCCCGATGCTGCTGTATCGGGCGATGCCCACCTCCGTCAACGCTCCATCGTCGTGGACCAGCGCGATCAGTGCGAGGGAATCCTTGCCATCGGTCGCCATCAATTGATCGAGTAAATCCTTGCTGGGCTCGCGAAACTCTTCCATGAAGCGATTGCGCAGCGACCGAGGCGACAATCCCTTGATGAAGGCGCTTTCCAGCGACCTGTCGTTCGGCCGCAGTGGGCGGATCAGGACGTGGCGGCCGTCATCCAGCGGTTCGATCCAGTGATCGCCGGCAATGGCAGGGAAATGGGGCGCAGGACCGGGGTTGGTCGTAAGAGGGGCGATGACGGGCATGGCGTTCTCCAATGAAGGGGCAACGCCGGAAGCGAATCGACCGCGCGTGCAACCCTGACTGTCGTTTTACGCCGATCCACCGAAACGTAATTGACCGAGGTCAAGCCTGCGCGTTTTCACGCTTTGTCGCGGGTGTCTTGGCGCCTTGCGAACCACACATGATGGCGAGCAGGTCCGGGCGCAGGATCACAATATGCTTGCGACTGACCGTCAGCACGCCAGCGGCCTCCATCTTGGTGAAAAGGCGACTGACGGTTTCCACTACCAGCCCCAGATAGCTGGCGATGTCGTAGCGCGACATGGTCAGGTTGAGGGTCACCGTATCGCGCGACAGCCGGCCAAAGCGCTCCGACAGGCTGCGCAGGAAAATGGCCAGTCGCTCTTGCGCCTGCTGCTTGCCCATGGTCACCAGATGGCTCTGTTCCGATGCCACCTCCCGGCTGACCACGCGCAACAGCTGCCGCTGCAGACCCGGTACTTCGGTCAATACCTGCTGCAGTTGCAGATAAGGCAGCTCGCACACGCTGGTGCGTTCCAGCGCTTCGGCATGGCACAAATGGCGGTCATGCGCCATCGCATCCACACCGACAATTTCGCCGGGAAGATGGAAGCCGAGTACCTGCCATTCACCGTCGGCGTCGGCCACCATCGTCTTCAATGAGCCCGAACGCACCACATACAGGGAAGTGAATGGATCGTCCTGACGGAACAGGCTGTCGCCCGCCGCCAGCACGCGCCTGTCGCGCACGGCCATGTCCAGCTGCGCCAGGTCCGACTCGTCGATCCCCGCTGGCAGGCAAAGCTCGTAGAGACCGCACGAACGGCAGCTGCGACGAAGTTGGTGGACCACCAAGGGAATGTCGTTGGTGTGCATGTGCCTTGGAACCACGTCGGGAAACGCCATGAGTATCAGGCTGAAGATCAAGCGTACACCGGGTGGATGTAAGGCAATGTTTCAACGAACAACCAGCACCGGCACCATGCCCAGGAGGATGACCTTATGTGTCGCGCTACCGAGCAACACCCGGTCGAGGCCCTGCCATCCATGCGATGCCATCACGATCAGGTCGCACGCATGCTTTTGCGATGCCGCCACGATGGCACTGGAAGGGCGTTGATCGACAACCGTGTCGCCTGCGTATTCGACACCCGCCTTTTCGGCACGTTGCCGGATGGCATCCAGGCACTGTTTGGCGAACGCTTCAGTTTGCTCGAGGATCAGTTGGCCGTCAGCCAAGGCTACATCGGCAAAGTACGCCAGGGCGGGCGTCGGCGGAATCACATGAAACCCATAGACACCGGCGCCCAGGGACCGGGCCAGATCGATACCCACGTCGACGGCACGAAGCGAAAGCTCCGATCCATCGGTGGGAAGAAGAATGCGTTTGAACATAGTGTGACCTCTTCAAGTCGGGTGGAGAACCGGCCCACGTCCGGCATGGCGCATCGGCGACACGAACGAATCAGCCCGCGGTTCATCAGCATGCCCGGCGGAAGGCCCACGTCTGTTGATGCGGATCAACAACAGACACGCGCGTTCCTGTCGCCGCTCAGAATCGATAACCGAAGCTCAGCCCGTAAGCGAGGGGATTGACCTTGGCCTGGCCTACATTCGCAGCGTTGACGTGCACGTCGCCGGCAATATGCATCCAGCGCAGGTCGGCGGTGAGCATCCATCGTTCCGATAGATGCACGTCCACCCCAGCGTGCGCAGCCGCGCCCCAACTGCTGTCGATCCGGACCTTGGCACCGCGCAGTGCGCCCTCGCCATGGGTGTCGAAGAAGCGGGTGTAGTTGATGCCGGCGCCCAGAAACGGGGACACCTGCGCCTCAGGCAGGAAGTGGTAGTTCAGTCCCAGCGTGGGCGGCAATTGCCGGGTGCTCGCGACACGCTGGCCGTCCAGCTTGACGTCGTGCTTGAACGGCACCGCGGCCAGCAGCTCGACGCCCCATGACGGCGTCCACAGGTATTCCAGGCTGACCGTTGGGCGGGTATCGCTGGTGATGCTGGCCTGGGCTCCCGCCAGCTGGCCGTTGTCCGTCTGCGGGTTGACCACATGCACGCCGGCACGCACCACCCAGACTCCATCGGCGGCCTGGGCCGGTAGCGCAACCGCGGCAGCGAGCAGGGTAAAGGCGAGAAAAGCGGGACGAAGTTTCATGACGAATCCTTGCGGGGTTGAATAGGCCTGCATTCTGCGAGCAACCCCTCGTCGTCGATTGACCTGGATCAGTTTCGATCTCGGGTGCCCGTTGCTGCGACGTCCTGCCGCAGCGTTTTGACGACAAAACGTCGCAGCCGCGCGACACCTTCCCGCGAAGTTGATCCTGATCAACTCGGCAGGGGGCTCAATCGAAAACAATGCCTCCATCGCGCACAACGATCCGGGTTGCTGCGCCTCGCCGTCACCCTGACTCCTCTTCGAGACTCACGGCGGCCAGTGGGGGCTTTGCATCCCGGACCGTTTCAGCGCCTTGCAGTACCCCCTGAAGGACGTCATTGCCATGCACGACATCACGGTTGTCGATCTATCGCGCCTGCAGTTCGCCGCGACCGCGCTATACCACTTCCTGTTCATCCCGCTAACCCTGGGCCTGACCTTCATGCTGGCCGCGATGGAGACGGTCTATGTCATCACCGGCAAGGAGATCTACAAGCGGATCACCCAGTTCTGGGGCAAGCTGCTGCTGATCAACTTTGCGCTGGGCGTGGCCACCGGCCTCACCATGGAATTCGAGTTCGGCACCAACTGGTCGTTCTATTCCAGTTTCGTCGGCGACATCTTCGGCGCGCCGCTGGCGATCGAGGGCCTGATGGCCTTCTTCCTTGAATCGACCTTCATCGGCCTGATGGTGTTCGGCTGGGATCGACTGCGCCGCGGCCAGCATCTGGTGGTGACCTTTCTGGTGGCGCTGGGCTCCAACCTGTCAGCGCTGTGGATCCTGGTGGCCAACAGTTTCATGCAGGAACCGGTCGGTGCCAGCTTCAACCCCGTCACTATGCGGATGGAGCTGCACGATTTCGCCGCGCTGATCTTCAGCTACAACGCCCAGGCCAAGTTCGTGCATACCAGCATTGCCGGCTATGTCACCGCGGCGGTGTTCGTCGCGGGTATCAGCGCGTGGTACATGCTCAGGAACCGGCACATGGAGGTGGCGCGCCGCTCGTTCCGGATGGCGGTGCTGTTCGGCGTACTGTCCACCGCCGGTGTGATCACCCTGGGCGATGCGCTGGGGTTTGTCGGCGCCGAGGCGCAACCGACCAAGCTGGCCGCGATGGAAGGGCTGTGGAAGACCGAAGCGGCACCGATGCCGTTCAATCTGGTGGCCTTTCCCTCGCAGAAGGAGCACACCAATTACGGTCAGTTGCAGGTGCCCTACGCCTTGTCCCTGCTGGTGACTCATTCGTTCACCGGCACGGTGCCCGGCATCGATGTGCTGGAGCAGCAGGCGGCCGAGCGCATCCGCAACGGCATCCCCGCGGTAGCGGCATTGAAGACGCTCTCCGGTGACCCGCACAACACCGACGCGCTGGCCGCGTTCGACGCGCACAAGCTGGATCTGGGCTATGGCTTCCTGGTCAAGCGTTACGCCAACGACGTCACCACCGCCACCGCTGCCCAGATCGCCACGGCTTCGCGCGACGCCATCCCCCAGGTCGCGCCGATGTTCTGGTCGTTTCGCATCATGGTGGTCATGGGGCTGGCGATGCTGGCGTTCTTTGTGCTGGCACTGATCTACACGATGCGCAACGACATCGAGAAGCATCGCTGGTTTCTGCATGTGGCGGTGTGGATGATTCCGGTGCCGTTCCTGGCCTGCGAAGCGGGCTGGCTGGTGGCCGAGGTCGGTCGCCAGCCCTGGACCGTCTTCGGGGTGCTGCCCACCTGGATGTCCGCCTCCACCCACAGCGTCAGCTACATGGTCTTTTCGCTGATCGGCTTCGTGGCGCTCTATACCGTCTTCATCGTGATCGAGATGTACCTGATGCTGCGTGCCATCCGCAAAGGTCCGGATGACGGCGACGCCGAAGCACTGCTACCGACTCGCGGTGCCACCGATCTTCCCTTCAGTTATCAAGAGGCCTGAGCCATGGAAACATATGCACTGCTGCAAACTGTCTGGTGGGGCCTGCTCGGGGTTCTGCTGATCGGACTGGCGGTCATGGTCGGGATGGACATGGGCGTGGGCACCATCCTTCGCTATGTCGGGCGCAGCGACGTCGAACGACGCGTCGCCCTCAACATCGTCGGTCCGCACTGGGAGGGCAACCAGGTCTGGTTCGTCCTCGGCGGCGGCGCGGTGTTCGCAGCCTTTCCGCTGATCTACGCCACGGCGTTTTCCGGCTTCTACGTGGTCATGCTGCTGCTGTTGTGGAGCATGATCCTGCGCCCACTGGGGTTTGAATACCGCAGCAAGATGCCTTCGCCGACTTGGCGCAACGCATGGGATTGGACCTTGCTAGTCAGCGGTCTGCTGCCGATGGTGATTTTCGGCGCCGCGATCGGCAACTTGTTCCGCGGTGTGCCATTCCATTTCGACTGGACCCTGACGTCTACCTATACCGGCTCGTTCTTCTGGTTGTTCAACCCGTTCGCCATTCTTTGCGGCCTGCTCTCGGTTTGCCTGTCGGTGGTGATGGGCGCGGTGACCGTGATGAATGGTGCCGAGGGGGTGATTTACGAGCGCGGTCGGACCCTGGCGCGCCTCGGTGCCGGTCTGGCGGCGGTGCTGTTCGCCATCGGCGGCTGGTGGGTGCATGTGATGCCCGGCTTCGTGCTGGACACCACGCCCGGTGCGGGCGTGCCGCAGACGCCGCTGCAACAAGAGGTGTCGCTGCACGCCGGTGCATGGCTGGGCAATTTCCAGGCCCATCCGGTGCTGTGGCTGGTGCCGTGCCTGGGCTTTGTCGGCATCGCGGCCAGCTTTCTCGCTGCCAGTGCGCGTCGCTCGCATCTTGCTTGGTGGCTGGGCGCACTGGCCTGGGCCGGTGTCATTGGCACCGTCGGCGCCGCACTGTTCCCCTTCATGCTGCCGTCCATCAGCCAGCCGGCGCAGAGCCTGACGATCTGGAACGCCAGCTCGAGCCGGCTCACGCTGGGCTGGATGCTGGGCTTCACGGCCGTCTTCGTGCCGCTGATCGTCTGGTACACCAGCTGGGCGTTTTATGTGATGCGAGGCAAGGTCAGCGCTGAGCATATCGCTGCCGATGAGCATGCTTATTAAGTTACCGGGATCACGCGACCATGCCGGCGTCGTCGGCCTGGTCGTGCGCTGTACCGGCAGATGCCATACCGCTATTTTCCAGGATTTATCACGATGAAAACCGCTTTCCAGTTCCTGCTCTTCATGCTGATCGCCGTGCTGGTGATTTTCATGGCCATCATGCTCGGCGATTCCGGCGC
>JALYXN010000469.1 GCA_030947085.1 Pseudomonadota bacterium
TCCCTTGACGCGCTGAAGGCACGCCGCGCCGCCCTGGACGCATATCGGCAGACTCACCCGCTCCTTCTCGCTGGCGGGTTCTTTCTGACCTACGTGGCAGTCACCGCACTATCACTGCCGGCGGCAACTCTGCTGACCCTGGCGGCCGGCGCCATGTTCGGTCTGTTCGAGGGCACTGTGCTGGTCTCGTTCGCTTCCACCATCGGTGCCACGCTTGCCATGTTGGCCAGCCGCTTCGTGCTGCGCGACACCGTGCAAAAGCGTTTCGGCAAACGGCTGTCCACTATCAATCAAGGTGTCCAGCGCGAAGGCGCATTCTATCTGTTCACGCTGCGGCTGGTGCCGGTGATTCCGTTCTTCGTGGTCAACCTCGTGATGGGCTTGACCAAGCTGCCCGCGCGCACGTTCTACTGGGTCAGCCAACTCGGCATGCTGATCGCCACCGTGGTCTACGTGAATGCGGGAACTCAGCTGTCGCAGGTGCAGTCGGCGTCGGGCATCTTTTCGCCAGTGCTGATCGGTTCGTTCGTGCTGCTGGGTATTTTCCCGTGGATTGCCAAGGCCATCGTGGCCTGGGTGAAACGGCGCAAGCTTTACGCGCGCTGGAAAAAGCCGAAGCACTTCGATCGCAACCTGGTGGTGATCGGGGCCGGTGCCGCGGGGCTGGTCAGCGCGTATATCGCTGCCACGGTGAAGTCCAGGGTGACGCTGGTCGAAAAGAGCGAGATGGGCGGCGACTGCCTCAACGAGGGTTGCGTGCCGTCGAAGGCGTTGATTCACAGCGCGCGGCTGGCCGCCAAGGCTCGACATGCCGCGGCGGCCGGAATCCAAGTGAGTGAGGTGAAGGTCGACTTTGCTGCCGTGATGACTCGGATACAGCGGGTCATCGGCGACGTCGCGCCGCACGATTCGGTGCAGCGATACAGCGAATTGGGCGTGGACGTGCGCAAGGGTCACGCCACCATCGTGTCGCCGTGGGAAGTGCGCATCGACGACGAAACCCTGACCACGCGCGCCATCGTCATCGCCGCTGGTGCCGAGCCGCTGGTACCGGATCTGCCGGGGCTGGCCGATTCCGGCTTCCTTACTTCGAGCACGTTGTGGGATTTGCGCGAACTGCCGCGACGGTTGGTGGTGATGGGCGGTGGTCCGGTCGGCTGCGAACTGGCGCAGGCGTTTGCGCGGCTTGGTTCGCGCGTGACCCAGGTGCAAAAAGGAAAGCATTTGTTGAACCGGGAAGACACCGATGTGTCGGACTTTGTCGAGGCGCGCCTGCGCGAGGACGGTGTCGACGTCCGTACGCAGTACGAGGCCGTGGCGGTCGAGTCGGATGCTCGCGGAAAATCCCTGCGTTGCGAACACGATGGCGAAACGGTGGACCTGCCCTTCGATGTGTTGCTGGTAGCCGTCGGCCGACGCCCGCGCGTCGATGGTTACGGGCTGGACGAACTGGACATTCCGGCGCCGAAAACCATCGACACCGATAGATATCTGCAAACGTTGTATCCGAACATTTACGCCTGCGGCGATGTCGCCGGCCCGTATCAGCTCACCCATGTCGGCGGGTATCAAGCGTGGTTCGCCACCGTCAACGCCCTGCTGGGTGGACTGTGGCGCTTCAAAGCCGACTACTCGGCAATTCCGGCAACCACCTTCGTCGATCCGGAAGTGGCGCGAGTCGGTCTCAACGAGCGCGAGGCGAAGGAGCAGGAAACCGATTTCGAAGTCACCCGCTACGAACTGGCCGATCTCGACCGCGCCATCACCGAGGACGGCACGCGCGGCTTCGTCAAGGTACTCACGGTGCCGGGCAAGGATCGCATTCTGGGCGCCACCATCGTTGGCGCACACGCCGGCGAACTGCTGGCCGAGTTCACGCTGGCGATGACCCACGGCCTCGGCCTGGGCAAGATTCTCGGTACCATCCATGCCTATCCGACGTGGGCCGAGGCCAACAAATATGCGGCGGGTGCGTGGCGCAAGGCGCACACTCCCCAAGTGGCGCTGCGCTGGGCGGCGCGCTGGTTTCGCTGGAGGCGTGGATGAAATCCCGACTGATCCTGGCGATCGCGCTTGGCCTGGCTGCGTCGTCGGCGATGGCGAGTGACGCGATGTTGTCGCTGCGCTTTTCCGACAGCGCACCGGGCACGCCATTGCCGACGGGCTGGAAAAATTACCCTATGTCTCGGCACCGGCCAAAGGCGAACATAAGGCTAGATCTCGACGGCCACAGCACCGTGCTGCACATCGACGCCAACCGCAGCGCCGGCGGCATTGCCCACGTGCTGGATCGGTCGGCGGATCAGGTGCTGAGCTGGCGCTGGAAGGTCGACCACAGCGTGCTCAACGCAGAGATGGAAACGAAGCAAGGCGACGATTTCGCGGCGCGCGTCTATGTGTTCTTCGACGTGCCGACCAGCGAATTGACCTTCGGCGAGCGTCTCAAGCTGAAGCTGGCCCGTGTGGTGATGGGCCAGCAGCTGCCCCGAGCCGCGCTGTGTTACGTGTGGGACAACAAGCACCCGATCGGCACCATCGCGCCAAATGCCTATTATGGCGCGGTGCGCACCATCGTTCTGCAAAGCGGCGACCGCCGTGCCGGTCAGTGGCAGAGCCAGCATCGTGATCTGGCCGCTGATTTCCGTGCTGCCTTCGGTCGCCCGGCGCCGCACATCACCGGCGTGGCGATTGCCAGCGACACCGACAACACTGACGGACACGTCAACGCATGGTTCGGCGACCTCACCTTTTCTTCCGGCGCATCGGCGTCCACTTCATCCACGTCCACATCCACACCCACCCATGGAGGCATCTAGATGAATGCCGTCGCGCTCGATAAGCGCCCCTCCTTTGCGCAGTCCCTGCGCGCGCATGATTTGGCCCTGCCACGCACGCCGCTCGAAATTCTGCAGATCAATGTCGGCAAGCTGTGCGATCTGGCCTGCCATCATTGCCATGTAGAAGCCGGTCCCAAACGCACCGAGATCATGCAGGCCACCACGGTGGAGCGCATCCTGACCTTGCTGGCCGATGCACCGGCCATCCATACGGTGGATCTGACCGGCGGCGCGCCCGAGATGAATCCACACTTTCGCCGACTGGTGCGCGAGTCCCGCGCCATGGGCAAAACGGTGATCGACCGGTGCAACCTGACCATCCTGTTTCGCGAAGGCCAGCAGGACACCGCGCAATTCCTGGCCGATCAGGGTGTCAAAATCGTCGCCTCACTGCCGTGCTACACCAAGGCCAACGTCGAGAAACAGCGCGGCAAGCATGTGTTCGATCCGTCCATCCGGGCGCTGCGCCTGCTGTCGGAACTGGGTTACGGACGTGCGGATTCCGACCTGGAAATCGATCTGGTCTACAACCCGGTCGGCGCCACCCTGCCGCCGGCGCAAGC
>JALYXN010000493.1 GCA_030947085.1 Pseudomonadota bacterium
CGCTGCGCAGAAACATCACCACCAGCACGGCGGCCACCGCGCCAAACAGAATATTCAACACGGCGGTGTAATCGAGGCTGATCTTGGCCGCCTGCACGACGTGTTGCTGATTGGCAGGCACCCAGCCGAAGAGCACGAACAGGCCTTCCACACACAGCGCCGCCACCACCATGATCAGATAGAACGAAACGAACAGGAAAAGTGTCGGCTTGCCGCCGTAATACTTGCGGTAGATGTTGAGGATGGGCGGAATGATCAGGTCACCGAAGATAAAGGCCACCACGCCGCCGAAGCTGATGCCTCCGTTCCAGAGCACCGCCGCCAGCGGCACATTGCCGATCGAGCAGGTGAACGCGGCCACGGCGATGAGCGGACCGATCGCCGCGCCCCACAAGGCAACCACCCACGGATTGTGGCCTTGCAGGAAGAAGGACTGCCAGAAATGATCCGGGACCCACGCGCCGAGCGCGCCGGCGACCAACAGACCGACCAGCACATCCTTCCACACCATCGCCCAGTTCATCACGTAGGAGTGGCTTATCGCGACCCAGCCCTTGCCTGAAGCGAGACGCTGCGTCCAGCTGCCTTCCTGCTTGCCCATGGCCATCTCGGCGTGGCCTTCCATCGAGCCTTTGGCGTCGCCTTTGGCGTGCTCCACGGCCTCCTCTTCGATTTTTTGCGGCAAAAACCATGCGTAGCCCGCGCCCAGCAGCACCAGCATGATCGTGCCGCCGACGAACTCGGCGGCCGCGAACTGCCACGCCATCAATACCCACAGCAGGATGCCCAGCTCGAGCACCAGATTGGTCGCTGCGAATTGAAATGCCATGGCAGCGGTGAAGTTGCCCCCCTTGCGCACCACCGACCTGGCCATCGCCACCGCGGCATACGAACACGACGAGGTCGCCGCCCCGAACAGCCCGGCCTTCGCGATCGAGCGCGCGCTGCCGTCGGGCAACAGACTCGACATGGTGTCCTTGGACACGATGACCTCGATGATGGCGGAGAAGACGAAACCGAGACTCAAGCCCCAGAAAATCTGCCAGAACATCGTGAATGACAGCCACAGCGCTTCACCCACCGCACTAAAGATCTGCATGACCCAACCCTCTCTCATCGTTTATTCAAAAATCGATTTGTCCGTCGCTCGATCAACCCACGAACCGCAGGCGGCTCGATTCGTTCGCTTTTGAAAGTGCACTTTGTCACGTGCATGAAGGGTATCCACGTCAGCCCTCTATACTTTGCCGGCCGCGCGTATCTTAGCGCTCCTGCCACTTGTGACTGCCATGAATTACCGCCACGCCTATCACGCCGGCAACTTCGCCGACGTCCTCAAACACACCGTGTTGCTTGCGCTGATCGAAGCACTCAAGGTCAAGCCAACGCCGTTCTGCTACATCGACACGCACGCAGGCAGCGGCAACTACGCCATGGACGGGTTTGAGGCACGCAAGACGGGCGAGCACAAGGCCGGCATAAGCCGTCTGCATCCGGCCGAGAAGGTGCCGCCCTTGCTGCAGCGTTGGCGTGCCAGCATTCTCGAGGGGGAAGACAACAAGAACGGCCTCAAACTTTATCCCGGATCCCCGCTGCAGGTGGCCCGCCTGCTGCGCCCCCATGACAGCGCGCAACTGTGTGAATTGCACATCGAAGAGGCATCGAAGCTGCGCGAGCTGTTTCACGCCAACCCCCAGATCCACGTGCATCACCGGGACGGCTACGAAGCACTTAAAGCCCTCATTCCGCCCAAGGAGAAACGCGGCCTGGTCCTTATTGACCCTCCTTACGAGGCGCAAGAAGCTGAGTACCGAAAGATCGAGCAGGCCCTGAAGTCAGCCCTGCTGCGCTGGCCCACCGGCATCTTCGCCGTGTGGTACCCGATCAAGTTGCGCAGCCAGGTGCAGCCTTTCCTGCGCAAGATGCAGCACAGCGGGGTGAAAAGGGTATTGCTCGCTGAACTCCTGGTGCATGCGGATGATTCACCGCTTCGTCTCAATGGCTCCGGCATGGTGGTGCTCAATGCACCGTGGAACCTGGATGACGCGCTGCGGGATTCCCTGCGCGCTCTGGCTAGTCTGCTCGCGCAGGATCAGCCCGCCCAATGGAAGCTGGACTGGTTGCTGGACGAAACCGGCAGCATGCTGAATGCACCAAGTCCACTGCCTGCGTCGAGGCTTCCACGCACCCCAGGTCGCCGCTAAGCTCGACTGCAAACCCGCCAGCGTTTTTCAGGAGCACCGTCATGCGCAACCGTTCTGTTTCCCTGGTGATCAAGCTTGTCCTTCCTGCCAGCCTGATTTTGCTGGCGGCGTGTGCTCCGGCGCCGATCTACAAGAATGTCTCCGGGATGGACGCGACCCCGGCGCAGGTTGCGCAGACACCTGAGCGCTACAGCAACAGTGAGGTGGTCTGGGGTGGCCGGATCGTGCAGGTCAGCAACTTCGCTGATCACAGCGAGGTGGAGCTGCTGGCGTATCCACTCGACTCGTCGCAACGCCCCAAGGCCAACGACAGTGGCAACGGACGTTTCATCGCCATGTTGCATGGATATGTAGAGCCCATCGATTACCCGCCAGGCGCCTTGATGACGGTCAGTGGCAAGCTAAGCGGCAGTCGTGCCGGCCAGGTCGGCGAGGCCAACTACGTGTTTCCTCTGATCAGCGTCGCCCAATCGCACGTCTGGACTGCCGATGAGATGGGCAAGGGTCGCAATAACTTCCACTTCGGCCTGGGTGTGGGCGTAGGTATTCACTGATGGGGTCATCACATGGCAGCGCTGCGATTTAGCTGAGCGGCCTCATTCGCAAGGATCGAAGCCGCATGTCATCCGGCCACGCCAATCCCGTCAAGGCCATTCTGCTGGCACTGGGTGCCAACTTTGCCATCTTCGTGGCGAAGCTGTTTGCTGCCTTTATGACCGGTTCCGGTTCGATGATGGCCGAAGCGGTCCATTCGCTGGCTGACTGCGGCAACCAGGGCTTGCTGCTGCTCGGTACTCGTCAGTCAAAGCGACCGCCTTCGGAAGAATTTCCGCTGGGTTGGGGCCGCGCGTTGTACTTCTGGTCCTTTCTCGTTGCGATTTTGCTGTTCAGCGTCGGCGGGATGTTTTCGATTTACGAAGGCGTACACAAACTCACTCACCCCGAGCCACTGAATTGGCCCTGGCTGGCGCTCGGAGTGCTGGCTTTTGGCATGATCGCCGAAGGTCTTTCGCTTCGCGGCTGCCTGCACGAAGTCAACAAGGCTCGGCGCAGCCAGACCCTGTGGGTCTGGTTCTGGCAAACCCGCTCGAGCGAGCTGCTGGTGATCTTTGGTGAGGACCTGGCGGCATTGGCCGGTTTGGGCGTGGCGGCCGTCGCCATCGGGGCCACCATGCTCACCGGTAACCTGATGTTCGACGCCGCCGGCACGATCGCCATCGGCGTGCTGCTGATCGTGGTTGCGGTGCTGGTGGCGATCGAGGTCAAAGCTTTGCTGATCGGTCAAGGCATCGAACCGCGCCGCCGCGTCCAATTGATGGCTTTCCTGAACAATCGCCCGGAAGTCGGCGAAGTGCTCAATCTGATTACCCTGCAGATGGGCCCCGATGTGATGGTCGCCGTCAAGGCCCGCATGCAACCGACCGCTGACAACCACCAACTGATCGCCGCCATCAACACCGTCGAAGCGGCGATGAAGACCGAGTTCAAGGATGTGCGATGGAGCTTCTTCGAGCCTGATCATTCGGACTGATGGTTTTGTGGCGGCGGATTGACCGCCCTAAATGTGAAGCAAAATCGTCAGGGGACAAAGGAAACGAGACCGAATTCAGCCTGACCAGTCCGGGGAACGAAGCGGAACTGCATCACAGTTTTGAAACATGGCCCTTTTGTTTCTCCGACTGCGTCTCAAAGCACAGTATGTTTGCTGGGTCGTTCTACCTATTTACACACGAGACGGCCAGGCTTCCGATACAATCGACAGAGTAGGTCTTTGGATTGCTATCAAGATCGTGAAGAAAATTCAGGACGCGAAATCGCAGCAAGGGAATCCACGTGAGGGGTGTAGCAATGCATAAGAGGCTCCGGGGGGAGGCTTGGATAAGGCAATTTGCTGTGGCTGCGCTGTTTGGCCTAGCGGTTTCGCTTTTCAGAGATATATCTATCTCGCACTGGTTTATTTTGGGCGGCTTGTATTTGAGTGCGCTCCTACTTGCTCCTTACAAATACTGGCCGGCACTGATGCTCGGAGAGATGGCCTCAATGGTCCATCTGAGCTACGTCTGTGCTCCCGAGTTGGGCCTAGCTTGGTCGTTGCTCAACATGGTGCCGACCCTGCTTTTCATTGGACCGGTTGCCCATTGGGCCCGTGAGCGAGGGGCAATCTTCGCTTCGGGACGCGCCCTGAAC
>JALYXN010000504.1 GCA_030947085.1 Pseudomonadota bacterium
TCGCCGCGACGAGATCGTGACAGCAGGCTTTCCCGCACGTCTGGAAGCGCGCAGCGAAGACGTACCCGAATACTGGCTGGATCTGGTTGCCGCCGGCGGCGTCGAGCTCGACTGGCGCACCAGGTCCACCGACAGCGGCGTAGCTTCGCACACCACCCGCTGTTTCTGAGCGCAAACGGGCCTGACCCTGCTAGAATCCCCCACCTTCGCCGGCATAGCTCAGTTGGTAGAGCAACTGATTTGTAATCAGTAGGTCCCGGGTTCGACTCCTGGTGCCGGCACCATCATTATCAAGGGACGCGCAGTCATACGAGTCCCTTTTTTGTTGCGCGAAGGCGACCATCTCTTTCAGACATGAGTGCCTGACCGTGAGCGGTTGCCGATGGCGCCCATGGAGATCGACACCTTCATCGCGGTTCCTGCACCTGTGTATGTCTCACCTGCGACTCGAAACCGAAGAAATCAGCATGGGGGACTCGGGGTGGAATGCGTTCTTGAGGTGAATGGGCGTTTGGCGGACAAGCCGATTCTGCATGGCAAAGCCCGACCCTCGAGCGAGCTCCTTTGTTGGCGACCGAGAGCGATGGGGCGCTGGTTTACGCGCAGATGGCTGATGCCGATCAAGACCAATGTTCCCAACCCACGATTCTTTCGCAACATGGTCGTGTGCCTTCTCCGGAGCGCCAGACGCTCCGCGAATTGGGCTATGCCATGTAAGCCAGCGCGACGACGGAAACCGCCTTTATCAATCGACCGCGAGTCGAAAACGGCGTTTGGTGATGCTTCGCCGATTTTTTTCCCGTGCGGCCGAATCACTTTAGGTAAGCGTCACTCACGCGGTTGCAGCGGTGAGACGGATTTTGAAGCTATCGATCATCGACACGACGACGCACGTTATCTAGACCATCCCGTAAACAATCAGGGCCTTTGGCAGCTTTGCGAAGACGGAGAAGCTTGCGTCCAAGCCCGGATTTGTCTTTGCGAGCCACATGCCTCATGGGCTTGTGCCGAGCGAGCAATCGCATCCGTTGCTATCTGTTAGTGGCAGCGAACTGTGTCCACTTACGATTCTGCTGATCAATACGTGGAGTCTTCCTTCGGCCACCGATCGCGCCGTCGCGGGATTGTGTAGCTCGAACGGTTGATCTCCGCCACCGGATCTCGGTAAGACGCAAACGATGCCGATAGGCGTTCATTGCCTCGATGGCTTCTTCTGTGTAGGGAAATACTGATTCGAGGTATTGCCCTACAAGCTATCGAGGCCTGTACTGACAGCTTTTGTACAGGGGCGCTTCTGGGAAACGCTGTAGATCGCTCCGCACGACGCCTGAAAGCTTGCTAGGATCAACGAAACGACTGCACAGGGGCAGGCGGGAGATCGCAAATGCAGACATTGTTCGTGCATTCCGCCTTGTGGCGTGGAGTGTCATGGTTTGCAGGGATGCTGGTAGGAAAAGTGCTGGTCAACCGACTACCCGTCGCGGCGATTCAAGACAGTGATCTGGTGTCGTGGTGCTCGGAAGCGCGATCGCGGCGCGAGGACGAGCTCGCGCGAAGTCGGCTCGAATAGACGGCAAACTGGGCAGCAGTTATTGAGGCTCAACCATGGCTCCGTTCGAGCCATGGTTTTTGGCGCGCAGGAGATCATTGCTCTTTTTCGCGATAGCCTCCCACCAGCTGGTGCAGCTGCCGATTGGGCAGGCCTGTTAGCTCCGGCAGCACCCCTCGCCATGGTTGGGTTGGAGCGAGCTGCATCTGCCGGTGCAAGACCCTTAACGGTCCGATTTCAGTGCTTGCAGTACGCTTGAGCAGGTTTGTGGTGAATTCTGGCCGCAAACATCTCCTTCGACAGGAAGGCAGTAAGTTGCGCCCGAATCCTGACCATCCGGTTTTGTATGGCACGTATACCGGCATAAACGACGCGTGCTGGCCGCCATGCTCGCCTCCAGTAAATACAGGTAGGTAAATACAAACATGAACAGACAGACCATTTCATTGATCGGTGTGCCTACCGACATCGGCGCCGGACATCGCGGTGCATCCATGGGGCCCGAGGCGCTGCGGGTGGCAAATCTCGCCGCAAGGCTCGAGCGCCGCGGACTCAAGGTGGAGGACCGGGGGAACCTGCAGGGACCCCTCAATCCCTGGCAGCCACCGGTCGACGGCTATCGTCACTTACCCGAAGTCGTGGCATGGAACAAAGCCGTCTATACGGCTGTTTACGATGAGCTGGACAAGGGCTTTCTTCCGGTGATGCTGGGCGGTGACCATTGTCTTGGCATGGGCTCGGTGACGGCGGTGGCCCGGCATTGCCGCGAAAAAGGCAAGAAGCTGCGGGTGCTGTGGCTGGATGCGCACACCGATTTCAATACCGCGCTGGCAACGCCCTCCGGCAACGTGCATGGGATGCCGGTGGCCTGCCTGTGCGGCTATGGCCCCAAGGAACTGACCGAGCTTGGTGGCAGTTCGCCGGCGGTGAGCCCTGACGTGTTTCGCCAGATCGGCATCCGCTCCGTCGACGAAAGCGAAAAGAAGCTCGTCAACGAAGCTCGGGTCAAGGCCTATGACATGCGCCATATCGACGAAGTCGGCATGAAGCGCACGATGGAGCAGGCGCTTGAGGGCGTCGACGCCGATACACACCTGCATGTGAGCTTCGACGTCGATTTTCTCGATCCCAGCATCGCCCCCGGCGTCGGCACCACGGTGCGCGGCGGCCCCAGCTATCGCGAAGCACAGCTGTGCATGGAGATGATCGCCGATACCGGGCGGGTCTCCTCGCTGGACATCGTCGAGCTGAACCCGGCGTACGACAAGCGCAATGCCACCGCCAAAGTTGCCGTCGATCTGGTCGAATCCCTGTTCGGAAAATCGACCCTGATTCGCTGAGAGCGATACCGGGTTTGGCCTAACGGACGAGCTGGCAGGGTCGTGGTTTTCCCGGTAGGGTAACGCCACGCTCCGTGCTCGCGCGATGCATGGAACGATCTTCGGCGCGTCACCCAAAGGTGGGTTGAACTCTACTTCAGACCCGGCCGACGGAGTTCTGTGAGGCCCCTTCCGGGCCGCGTTGCGATGAACCCGCTGTCTGCCGCATTTTTCCGAACGCAACTTGCCTGATGCCGTAAACTGGATTTTTATCCACGCGGCGCAGCATGAATACCCGAGTTCTGACCGGCAT
>JALYXN010000509.1 GCA_030947085.1 Pseudomonadota bacterium
TCGGGTTTCGTAGAACGCGATCCGCTGCGCGTCCAACATCGCGCGCACGTCGTCGGCCTCATCATCGGGCACGTTACGCAGGTTCATAAGCAGCTTGGACATGACGCCATGATAGCCGCCCTTGATCCCCCTGACCGCCGGTATGGGGACGGCATCAGGTGGATCTGCTTTTCGTGTCTACGCCGATCAAAGCTCGGGCACTTCCCCTGACTTGAACAGAACTCGCGGTGTGCCGTAGTCTCCGCTCTCCTCATCCACGTCCATGCTGTAGGCGACGACTCCGGCATGCTTGTCGGCCAGCAGCCCTGCCCTGCGGGCGGCTTCATCCGCCGTTTTAAACTGCAGGACCTGGCCTGGTTTCACGCCATTCTTCACCCGGTCGAAGGGCTGCACTACGTGGATGGTTTCCATATTTGCTCCTAGGTTGCGGCAAGTATGAAGGGTCGAGAACGACAAAATTCAAAGTCGTTTGACCGAATAAGCTTCGCCAGCTTGCTGGTATACGGGGCGGCGAACCTGGCTCTGACCCAAATGGCACTTATTAACTCGTCATTTCCGCGAACGCGGATGCAGCGGCTTCGACGGCCCGCTAACGCTCGACCTCACTGGATTCCTGCATGCGCGGGAATGACGAAGAAGTTGGCTTTTCGCTTAAGTAAGTGTCATTCGAGCCTGATTGTGTACTACGCCGCTGACAAAGAACCAGTCGAAGGCGGGAGCTGACCGCGACGATGGCAGCCGCTCTCGTTGGGACAAATCAGATGCCTTCTTGGTCGTTGACGAGCAAACTGCCACCGTCCGGTCACTCGACAAGGACGGCAAGCATGGGACGATTGCCCAGGCTGGACAAGGCAAAGCCGGCGTGCTATCGATCTCGCCGTGAATACCTTTATGTTCCGACTGGGCGCCTTCGTCGCGCTTATCCTGCCCGCGTTAGCGTCGGCTGCTGACGTCATCCTTCGGTCACCTTCCGGCGCCACTCACATCGCCGTCTCGGTCCCGTCAGAGGGGCCGATCCGCTGGCGGGTCGACTGGAACGCCAAACCGGTATTGGGGGCAGCTCCCATCGGCTTGGATTTCGCACACGGCAACGCGGCGCAGCTTTCGGTGAAAGGCGTCACTCGTAGCAACCATGACAGCCAGATCTCCGGCCTGATCGGCAAGGCCAGCAGCGCACGCGATCATTACGCCGAAGCCGTGATCGACCTGTCCGGTGATCCGCATCGAGCGCTGCAACTGGTGCTGCGCGCTTATGACAACGGTGCCGCCTATCGTTGGCGCATCCGCACCGACGCGGGGTTTGAGATCGCTGACGAAATTGCCGGATTCGGCCTGTCGGCGACCGCGCATGTGTGGGCCAGTCCAGCCCCGACCTTCACCTCGTCGTACGAGGAGTATTACCGCACCGGAAGGCTGGACCAGGCCGTGCCGGACGGCGGGATGGTCGTGTTGCCGATGCTGTTCCAGACAGCTGATGGCGTGTGGGGCGCGATCACCGAAGCCGCGCTGCATGATTGGGCCGGGCTGTATCTACAGCGAACTGCCGGCGTGCCCAGCATGGGTGGCCGGCTGTCACCGCGCGTCGACAAGCCGGGTATCGACGTGGTGGGCACGCCAGGCCAGCACCTTTCGCCCTGGCGCCTGGTGATGCTTGGCGACGCGCCGGGACGGCTGATCGAATCAAATCTAGTGATGTTGCTCAATCCACCGCCGGACCAGCGCGACTGGTCGTGGGTCAAGACTGGCAAGACCAGCTTCCCCTGGTGGAACAATTATTACTGGCCCGGTCAGGGCTTCACACCAGGCCTCAACACGGCAACGATGAAGGCGTACGTCGATTTCGATGCCGCCCACTGCATTCCGTATCACACGCTGGACGGCTTTCTCGGCCAAGCCTGGTACGGCGGCCCGATCGGGCCCGATGGCACGCCGCAGGACCTGACTACCGCCACGCCGGATATCGACATGCCCGAGTTGCTTCGCTACGCCCGCAGCAAGGGCGTGCGCATCCGTGTGTGGACGCACTGGCTGCCGCTGCAGCAGCAGATGGACAAGGCGCTGGACACCTGGGCGTCCTGGGGCATCGCGGGTGTGATGACGGATTTCATGAACCGCGACGATCAGCAGATGGTCGCCTTCTACGACGAACTCGCGCGCAAGGCGGCCGACCACCACATGACCGTCGTCTACCATGGCGCGTACAAGCCGACCGGCGAGGCGCGCACATGGCCCAACGTCCTCTCGCGCGAAGCCGTGCGCGGCACCGAATACAACAAGTTCATGGGCAATCCGGGCAGCACGCCCGAGCATGAGACAACGTTGCCGTTCACCCGCATGCTCGCCGGCCCCATGGACACCCATCAGGGAGGCTTCGATTCGGTAGTGCCGGACAAGTTCTACAACCGTCAGACCGCGCCGCTGGTAATGGGTACGCGCGCACGCGCGCTGGCCGGCTATGTGGTGCAAGACAACCCGATGTCGATGATCGCCGACACGCCGATCAATTATCGGCACGCAACCGGCTTCGACTTCGTTACCGCCGTGCCGAGCACCTGGGACGAAACGCGCGTGCTCTCCGGTGTCGTCGGCAACGAGATCGTCATCGCGCGGCGCAAGGGTAGCGACTGGTGGATCGGCGCCATCAGCGACGCATCCGCGCGCGATGTCCCCGTAGCGCTGGACATGCTAGGCCCGGGTGTTTGGCACGTGGACGAATTCGTCGACGACGCGGCCGCGCCGCAAGGCGTGCGTCGTGTGCATCGGACGATCCGTTCGGGTGATCGAATGGTGATCAGGATGGGGCAAGCCGGCGGCTACGCAGCGCAATTGACGCCCGTTCACTGAGCCCGTTGTGCTGACTTCGGGTTCCCTGACCAGTAGATCGCGTCGCCATCGATTGGCCAGCAACACGATCGCCGAACGACTTGGGCCAAGCTGGTGTGAGCGGCAAAGCCGAGACCCAACGCTTGGCCACATCAAGCCCCCCCGCATCGTACGCCTCACGCTAATTCAAACGACGGCAAGTCAACCCCGTTTTGTTCGGGACCCTGGACCGAATGGCCTACTGAAGCGTAAAAGCCTCATCCTCCGTCATTCCTGCGAACGCAGGAATCCAGTGATTTCGGACATTGCCGGGCATCGAAGCCTCTGGATCTCGCCTTCGCGGGATGAGGAGCTTAAGTAAGTGCCATTCGACCTTGGACGCTTTCCGATTTGCAACGGTTTAAGCTGTGGGATTGCGGGGAATTCTCGCCAGGCGCAGGCTGTCGAGCATGGCCAGATCGACCCTCGACGAAGAAATGAACGTGGTTTCCGCGACGTGCAAAAACCTTGGACTGGGCGAGGTCACGCTTACGGCTCTTAAAGCGGCGCACCACACCACGTTTTTGGTTTCGCCGCTGAAGATCGTGGCGCGGGTTCAATCCTCCGAGCCTATCGACGCAGCTCGCCAAACGGCGCTCAGGGAAGTCGCCGTCGCCCGTCACCTTGCCGGCAGAAGCGCGCCTGCGCTGGCGCCGCTGGAGGATATAGCGGGACCGCACGCCAACCCGCCTTGCGTCGTCACATTATGGCCTTACGTGGATCGTGGGCGAGCGGCGGCGGAAGAAGATACCGCAGCGGCAGCCACCGCCCTCGACGCCGTGCATCGTGCATTACTGGATTACAGCGGTGATCTCCCGCCGTATACCGGGGCGCTCGATCATTGCTGGTCGGTGCTGACCGACGACCAAGCATGTTC
>JALYXN010000515.1 GCA_030947085.1 Pseudomonadota bacterium
CCTCGATCGCCACCAGCCGGCTGACGATCGCCTTCTTCTTCGACAGCACGCGCGCACCGACCGCCATCGTCACCGACAACACCGTCGGCATCGCCACCGGAATCGCGGCCACGGTCAGCACCAGCGCGAACTGCAGCGTGGTCAGCACCGGATCGCCGCGGAAGATCGCCACGGTGACGATGATCGCCACCATCGCTACCGCCAGCAGGATCAGGTAGTTGCCGATCTTCAGCACCGCCTTCTGGAAATGGCTGGCGGTTTGCGCCTGCGCCACCAACTGGGCGGTCTTGCCGAAGTACGTATTTTTGCCGGTGGCGTAAACCAGCGCACTGCTCTGGCCACGGCGCACGATCGAGCCGGAAAACACCGCATCGCCAGGTTTGCGCGTCGCCGGCAGCGATTCGCCGGTCAACGTGGACTGGTCGACCGACATCGGATCACCGTCCAGCAGGCGGGCGTCGGCGGGCACGATATCGCCCAGCCGCAGCTGGATCACGTCACCCGCCACCAGCTCGCGCGCCGGCGGGGTCACCCACGTGCCATCGCGTTTCACCCGCGCGGTGGTCGCCAGCCGGGCCTTCAGCGCGGCGATGGCGTTGCCCGCTGCATGCTCCTCCCAGAAACCCACCACCGCGTTGGCGACCAGCAACAGCAGGATGATGAAAAAATCAGGCCAGTGCCGTACCACCCCGGACAGGATCACCGCCGCCTCGATCATCCACGGGATCGGACCCCAGAAATAGCCGAGGAACTTGAGGATCAGGCTTTCCTTCTTCTCCTCGATCTCGTTCGGGCCGTCCTTGTCCAGCCGCTGCTTGGCTTCGACTTGGGTCAATCCTTCCGGCGACGATTGCAGCTTTTTCTGAAGCGCCGGCAGCGGCAGATTCTTCAAATCGTCGGACGCGCCGGACGTGTTCGGCTCCGGCGTCGCCGAAGGGCCGGGTTGCTTTTTGCTATCGGAGGCCATGTGGGGCGGTTCTCTGGTCGGTTATGACGCCGCGCGGGTTATCCGCGGCAGACAGGCCATTTCAAGCAGTCATGCGGGAGATGGCGGTTGATACCTTGGCTCACGTGACTGCAGGGACGCCGCGTTGCCAGCAGTGGGCCGCCAAAAGTGGGCAACGCCGTGGTCTTGTTCCTCCGGGAGCACGTCAATGGAAGATGCTTCATGCGGCATGGCCTCTTTACGGTTGAGTTAAGTCAGGTTTGGCCCGGGGATTTCCCGGCGCGCCAGTGCGCTTCGATCTGTTCCAGGCTTTTCCCCTTCGTCTCCGGCACCAGTCGATAGAAGAAGATCCAGGCACCGATCGCGACGAGCGCATACAACCAAAAGGTGCCGGCGTGCCCCAGCCACGAAACCAGGGTCAGGAAGGTCACCGCCACCTGCAGGTTCATGACCCAGTTGGTGACGGTGACGGCACTCATGGCGACGCCGCGGTTCCTGAGCGGATAGATTTCGGAGATCAACAGCCAGAAGATCGGCCCGAGACCGAACGCGAAGCACGCCACGTAGATCACCAGACCGGCAATGGCGACGTCGCTCTTGAAGCTGGCCAGCTGCGCAAACTGGAAGGCGGCGCCCAGTATCACCAGGCCCACTATCTGGCCGGCCACCCCGGTCAGCAGCAGGGGTCGCCGACCGACCCGGTCCAGCAAAAAGATGGCGAGCACGTGGAAGCACCACATCACCGCCGCCAGACCTGCCCCTGCAAGGATGGCCGGTCCGGTAGCGCTGATGCCGGCGAACTTGAAGATGGTCGGGGCGTAGTAGATGACCGTGTTGATGCCGGTGATCTGCTGAAACGTCGCCAGGCCGAGGCCGACGATCATCGGCATCCGCAGCGACGGCTGCAGCAGGCCAGCTATCCCGCCTTTCCCCTGCTGGGCCATGGCGTGCTGGATCTGCTTGATCTCCGGGTCGACGTTCGCGGTCGTTCGCGCGCGCTTGAGGATCGTTCGCGCTTGCTCGACCTTCGACCTGCTGATCAGCCAACGCGGACTGTCAGGCAGCCACCACATACCGATCACCAGGCCGATGGAAGGCAGCGCGGCGAGGCCGAACATCCAGCGCCAACCGTGGCTCGCCGAAAACGCGTAATCGACCAGATAGGCAACCACGATGCCGCTGGTGATGGCCAGCATATTGACCGCCACCAGCGAGCCACGGACCTTGGCCGGTACCAGCTCGGCGATGTACATGGGCGAGATGAACGAAGCGATGCCGATCCCGATACCGCTGGCCACCCGCGCCACGATCAGCCAGCCGACCGTGGGCGCGAACGCTGTGCCGATCGCGCTCAAGGTGAACACGACGCCGGCAATCATGATCAGCCAGCGCCGCCCGAACCGACCGGTCAAGGCGCCGCCGGTGGTGGCGCCCACCACCGCGCCGACCAGGACCGCGCTGACCACCAGCTCTTCCATCGTCGAAGACAGCGCGAACTCGGCTTTGACGAACAGGATCGCGCCGGAAATCACGCCGGTGTCGTAGCCGAACAGAAGACCGCCGAGCGCCGCGATGCCCACCGCGAGGTAGACGAACCGACGGGTCCCCGATGCCGGAGCGTGGTCCGGCGCGGCCGGCTTCGCCGCTGCACTGGCGCCGCCTTTTGCAGCTTTATCGGTGGGGAGATTCATCAGGCCGGCCTCTGCATTTGCCATTTCATCATGCAGTAGCCGCCTTCGATCAGCACCGCCAATCCGACCATCGCGGCGAGCACCCACAACTTCGTGGGCGCGGTTTTCGCGGTCTGCCAGACCAGCGCAACCAAGGCGGCCAGACAAGCGGTGGCGCCGATCGTGGAAATCCAGCCGTGGCTGTGGGTGTGAGCGGCGCGGCGCGCGTTGGCCATGTTGACGGCCGCGAAGATCACCAAGAAGCCCGCGCTGCCCAGCGTCGCGATGCTGGTCAGATCAAAGACGTTGGCGACGATCAACGTCAGCCCGGCGCTGATCAACATGCCCGCGATCGGTTGACCCCAAAAATCGCGCTCCAGTAACTGCGGCAGTTCGCCAGCCTGCGCGATGCTGTAGCTCAGTCTGGTGGTGCCGTACAGCGTCGCGTTGATCGCCGAGGCGGTGGAAAGCATGGCGGCGATCGCAATCATGGTGAAACCGGCGTGCCCCAGAAAGGGCCGCGCGGCTTCCGCCAGCGCATAATCCCTGGCCGCCACGATGCTGGCCACCGCGAGATGGCCAACGGTGACCAGCGACACCAGCACATACAACGCGATCACGAATCCGACTGCCACGTAGTAGGCGCGTGGCAGGGTCTTTGCCACGTTGCGCACATCCTGCGCCGTATTGGCGATCAACTCGAAGCCCTCGTAAGCGACGAAGATGATCATGCCGCCGGCGACCAGCTGCATCGGCGGCGACCACGCGGCAGGGACGATTCGGGTGACCTCGATGCCGGCAAACCCGACCCCGACGAACAGCAACAGGATCGCCACCTTCAACGCGACGATCCATTTTTCGGCTCGGCCAATCACCTGCGCACTGAGCAGATTGAGCGCCGCGATCGAAACGATGACGAAGGTGATCAAACCGTGCCTGGCGAACCCCTGCCATCCAGCCGGGAAAAACGTCGCGCCATAACTGCCGAACGCGAACGCATACAGCGACAGCATCACGATGTAACTGAGCCACAACAGCACGTTCAACATGCCGGTCAGGCTGCCGGCGCCAAACGCCTGGTTGAGAAAGGTCACGGTGCCACCGCGACTGGGATAGGCGACCGAGAGCTTGGCGTACGAATACGTGGTCAGCAGCGCCACCACGCCCGCCAGTGCGAACGCTACCGGCGTGCC
>JALYXN010000555.1 GCA_030947085.1 Pseudomonadota bacterium
TAACAGCTGCTCGTAAGCGTTGCCGCTCCAGGCCTTGGCACCGCCATTGTCGACGCGCTGACTCAGGCCGATGACATAGCTGCCACGCTTGAACGTGTAGGTCTTGGTGACCTTGAGGCCGGCAGGATCCTGCCACGTCAGCACCACGTTCATCTCGTTCTGGCCGGGGGCCAGCGCGTAACTGCGGTGGGCACTCTGGAACAACGCCTGGTGGGTCGGTTGATCCTGGCCCGCGCTATCGCTGCTGCTGACGAGGCCGTTCTGCGCCACAAAATAATGCTTGTCGTCGCTGGCCAGCAGTTCGGTCGGCGGGGAGACCGGTTGATTGTGCGTCGGCGCTTTTTGCGGGTACGCCAGCAACTTTGCCTGCACCAGGCTTCCGCCGCGCGTATCCACGGTCACGTCAAGAAGGTCGGTCTTGACCTGGATCAGCTGCGATGGCTTGCTTTTGCCGCCGGTATCGCCCGAAACCGGCACACTGCTGGCGGATGCCGCTGGCGTCGCGGAAGAGGGAATCGCTCCGGGCACACTGCCATCGGCGACGGCACCATTCACGCTGGACGCGCTGGAGGCGCTGGCTACGGCAGTCTGCGGTGGAGGCGGGGATGGCGCGTAATCCTTCTCCCATGCCATGAACAGAAAGTAGGCCACGGCCAGCAGGGCGAACATGAGGAAGGTGCGCGTTTGATTCATCGCGTAGCAAATCCGGGTAATGCCACGACACGTGTCACGCCGCGGAGGCAGAAAAGGAAAGGGTCAACGCACCATTGTGGCGGGGACGTTCGCTCGCTTCAATGGTGCAGGGCTTCCGGTGCGGGCAGCAGCTTCTTCCACAAGCTGTCCATTTCGGCCAGCAACTGCGTACCGGTAACACCGGCGGCCTGCTCACGCGCCATGACCATCAGATCTACCGGAGGCAGCTGATGGCGCACGCGTCGAAACGATTCGCGCAGCAGCCGCTTGATGCGGTTGCGCTCCACCGCGCGCTTGGAAACTCGCTTGGAAATCGCCAGGCCAAGTCGGGCGTGACCGAGTTCATTGATGCGATAGCGCATATGAAAACAGCGGCCGCCTGCGCGTCCGCTGCTGGTCCGCAAGGCGGCAAAGTCAGCTGGCCGACGTAGCCGCGCATCGCGCGGCAGATCGGCGCTCAACATAACCGGCGCCTGATTACGGGATCAGGCGCTTGCGGCCCTTGGCGCGACGGGCATTGATGATCTTGCGACCGTCGGCGGTGGCCATGCGTGCACGAAAACCGTGCGTACGTGCGCGCTTGAGCTTGCTGGGCTGGAAGGTCCGCTTCATGGCGTACTCCGAAGGGAATGTGGATAAAAAGGTTGGAAAGTATGGAGGGTTTTTCGCGCATCTGTCAAATGCGTGCTCGCGCAGCTGTGTGGATATCCATGTGGATAGCCGTGTGGATAGGTTGGCGTCGATGGGCGAAAGCTGCTGTTAGACTAACCCATTCCCCGCGTGCAAGCGCTTCAAGCTGTGGCTGATTTTATTCATGAGTGATCTGTGGCGGCGCTGCCTTGGGCGCCTCGAAGGCGATTTGAGCGCCGAAGACCTGCATACCTGGCTGATGCCACTGCAGGCGCGCGACGATGCCGACGGCCTGCAGCTGTTTGCGCCCAATGCCTATACGCTGGAGACCGTGCGCGAGCGTTATTTGTCGCGTATCGAAGCGGTGTTGCTGCTGTTGCATGGAACCGCCGTGCCGGTTCGCCTGGATGTCGGTTCCAACTCGGCGCGGCCCTCGCCGACGCCCAAGCCGGCGACGGCGGTGCAGGCGGCGCGACCGGCCCCTGCACCGAGCTTCCCCAGCAATCTCGATCCGCACTACACCTTCGAGACGTTCGTTGAAGGCAAGTCCAATCAGCTTGGCAAGGCAGCCGCGATGCAGGTAGCCACCAACCCCGGCCGCGCCTACAACCCGCTGTTGCTGTATGGCGGCACCGGGCTGGGCAAGACGCATCTGATGCACGCCGCCGGTAACCTGATGCTGGAACACAACCCCAGCTTCAAAGTGATGTACATGCGCTCGGAACAGTTTGTCGGCTCGATGATCGAGGCGCTGCGTGCCAAGAGCATGGACCAGTTCAAGCGGCGCTTCCGGTCGGTCGACGCCTTGCTGATCGACGACATCCAGTTTTTTGCCGGCAAGGACACCACCCAGGAAGAATTCTTCCACACCTTCAACGCCCTGTTTGAATCCAAGCAACAGATCATCCTGACCTGTGACCGCTATCCCAAGGAAGTGGACAAGCTCGAGCCGCGACTGAAGTCCCGTCTTGGTTGGGGTTTGAGCGTGGCGATCGAACCGCCGGATTTCGAAACCCGTGCCGCGATCCTGCTGGCCAAGGCGCACGAAAAGGGCGTTCAGGTGGACGAGAACGTGGCGATGTTGCTGGCCAAGCGCATCCGCTCGAACGTGCGCGATCTGGAAGGCGCCCTGAACACGTTGGCAGCGCGTGCCAACTTCTACGGCAAGCCGATCACCACGGACTTCGCCGAAGAGACCTTGCGCGATTTGCTGGCGACCCATGCCCAGGCGGTCACCATTCCCAACATCCAGAAGATCACCGCCGAATATTTCAACGTTCGCTTGCAGGATCTGCTGTCCAAACGGCGCGTTCGCTCGCTGGCGCGACCACGGCAGATGGCGATGACGCTGTCCAAGGAATTGACCGAACACAGCCTGCCTGAAATTGGCGAGGCCTTTGGCGGGCGCGATCACACCACGGTGATGCATGCCTGCAAGACGATCCGTAAATTCGTCGAGACGGACCCGAGAATGCGGCAGGATTGGGAGCAACTGATTCGTACGCTGACCGGTTGAGACAGCAGCAGCAGGCGAGCCACAAAGACTATGGATAAGCAGGGTGCCAGGCTGTGGATAATGCGTGAACAAGTCATCATCCAAACTTATCCACAAATAGCGCACAGGCGCAGCACACCGTAGGACACAACGATAGAACCGTCTAAACTACTGATTTAAAAAGTAAATTTCTGTTTTAAAAGTTACCCACAGCGCCTACAACTACTACTAAACTGCTTTAAAGATAAAACAGCAGATATAGGGAAGCGAAACAGCATGCAATTCAGCATCCAACGAGAAGCTCTGCTCAAACCACTGCAGCGGGTCGTCGGCGTGGTCGAACGACGTCAGACGCTGCCTGTGCTAGCCAATCTTCTGGTCAAGGTCGCCGACGGAAAGCTGTCGCTTACTGGCACCGACCTTGAAGTGGAAATGGTGGCGATGGCCGATGCCGAGAAACTTGTCGACGGCGAGATCACCATTCCTGCCCGCAAGCTGTTCGACATCGTTCGAGCCTTGCCAGACGGCGCCAAGATTGAGTTGAAGCTCAACGGCGACCGCGTGGCGATCCATGCTGGGCGAAGCCGTTTCACGCTTACCACCCTCCCGGCTAGCGAATTCCCCACCGTCGACGAAATCGAACTGGTGGAAAAAGTGAGCTTGCCGGAAGAGGTGTTGCGTGATCTCATGGAACGCACCTCATTCGCCATGGCCAACCAGGACGTTCGCTACTATTTGAACGGCATGCTGCTGGACCTGCAGGAACACACGTTGCGTTGCGTCGCCACCGATGGTCACCGCCTGGCGATGAAAGAAACGGAATTGCAGAGTTCGGTTAGCACCCGCCGACAAATCATCATTCCGCGCAAAGGTGTCAACGAGTTGGTGGGCTTGCTGGAGACCGGCGAGGGCCAAGTTGAGCTGGAATTTGGACGCAACCATCTACGCGTTCGGCGCGGTGAAGTTCGGTTCACGTCAAAGCTGATCGACGGTCGCTTCCCGGACTATGAGGCCGTCATCCCGCTCGGAGCTGACAAGACCGCGACCCTGGATCGTGAAGTTCTGCGAGGCGCGCTACAGCGGGCGGCCATTCTTTCAAATGAGAAATACCGCGGTGTTCGATTGGAGCTGTCACCGGGAAAACTCCGTATCGTGGCGCATAACCCCGAGCAAGAAGAGGCGGTCGAGGAAGTTGAGGCAGAGACCCACGTCTCCGATCTGGCCGTGGGCTTCAATGTCGGTTATCTGCTCGACGCCCTAGCGGCGCTGCACGGTGATAAAGCCCGTTTAAGCCTTCGCGATGCCCAGTCCAGCTGCCTGATTCAGGAAAATGACAACGAGCATGCCCGCCACGTGGTCATGCCCTTGCGCCTCTGACCTTTTCCGCCATGGCTTTTTCAGTCTTTGGAAAGCACAAGCAACGCCGGGGTTCCCATCAGGATCGCCGGCGTTCTTGCATGTATGAGCAACTCACATGCGTCTGAATCAGCTTCGCGTACGCCACCTGCGGTGCCTGGAGGATATCGAAATCGACCTTGATCCTGGTATCAATGTTTTTGTCGGTCCCAACGGCGCCGGGAAAACCAGCGTGCTGGAGGCCGCGTTTTTGCTTTCTCATGCCCGATCGTTCCGTAACGGTGCCAAAGACGCTTTGTTGCAGC
>JALYXN010000563.1 GCA_030947085.1 Pseudomonadota bacterium
GCTGATTGCCCTGCTCGGCAGCGCGCTGGTGCTGCGTCGTCGACAAAACCGACGCGGCAACAGCCTCAATAATCTGGTGAATCTGGCCGACCGGCTGGAAGCAGCCCTCAAGACTTGCCGCTCCAGCCTGCAACAAGCCCACGCGGTGATGTCGCTCAATCCCGACCTGCCCGCCGCCAGCGAACAGGACGCCCAGCACGCTATAGACGCGGGACTGCGCGCCTTGTTGCAACAGCGCCTGTGGATCCGCGACCGCTCGCCCACCGCAAGCCAGCAGGAGCTCGACCAAGCCATCGCCTCGATGCGCGACACGCGTGACCGCCTGCAGCCATTGCTCGGCGCATTGAACAAGGCCCAACGTGACCTGGACAGCGCGATGCGCGAACACATCCGGTGCGAATCGGACACGTGACGTCAATTACCCATTATGTCAAGTTAGTTAAACTGCACCGAAAGCGCGCTGCCCCCTCCCCTGCGTGCAGGGGAGGGCTGGGGTGGGGTCGCTCTTCGCCCCAACGTCAAAAGCCAACCCCTCCCAACCTCCCCCTACAAGCAGGGGAAGGAGCCTAAACCAAAAGCCCGCACTGCTCCCTCCCCTGCGTGCAGGCTGTCTCTTGATCACATCTTGCATAAAAAATACGCTGTAAGCCCTTGAGGCTGAATGACATGGTGCGACGTATGTTTCCGACCGACGCAAAGGTTTGGGCGCAGGACATCTTTGGTGGGTGTGAGCTGGGCGATGCTCGGCGCACGAAGCGCCTGATCGACATGGGCGAGCGGCTGGCGCGCCAGGCCGGCGCGTCCATGGCGGCGTGCTGCAGCGGTGACCCCGCAGCCCAGTTGGGTAGCTACCGGTTTTTGCGCAACGCGGCGGTCAGCGCGAAAGAGATCGCCGAAGGAGGTTTCACCGCGGTGGGCCGACACGCACGCGAGCATCGACGGCTGCTGGCGCTGGAAGACACCACGACGTTGAGCTATCGCCACGCGGTTGCCGCCGAGTTGGGGATGATCGGGACGGATGCGGCCGCCACATCCCGCGGTTACCTAGTGCACTCGGTGCTGCTGGTGGATGCGCACAGCGAGCGCACCCTGGGTCTGATCGAGCAGCAGTATTGGCGCCGGGATCCTGCCGGGCACGGCAAAAAACACGCGCGCAAGCAACGCCCCTATATCGACAAGGAAAGCGTCAAATGGCAACGGGCATCCGAGCACGTGGCGCAGCGGCTGGGGCCGTCGATGGCGCAGGTCATTGCCGTATGTGATCGCGAATCGGACGTGTATGACTACCTGCAGTACAAGCGCGCGCAGCAGCAACGGTTTGTGCTGCGCGCGCGTGTGGATCGCCGCGTCGAAGGCCATGTAGGGTCTTTGTTTACAACGTTGGAGGAACACGCTCGGGTCGTGGGGCACAAGAGCGTGTCCATTGCCCAGCGCAGCGGGCGCAAGGCCCGGGTGGCCCAGCTGGTGTTGCAGGCGGCGACCGTGGCGTTGCGGGCGCCAGCGCGCACCGGACGTGGCGGTCAGACGCTGTCGGTGAACGTGGTACTGGCTCAGGAAGTCGATGCGCCCGAGGGCGTGACGCCGTTGTGCTGGCGTCTGCTGACCTCCGAACCGATCGATGACCTGGACGCCGTGCGGCGGGTGGTGCGGGACTACGAGCTGCGCTGGCGGATCGAGGAGTACCACAAGGCGTGGAAGTCCGGCGTGGGGGTGGAGCGTCAGCGCCTTCAAAGTGCGCCGAACCTGGAACGGATGCTGGTGATCACCGCCTTCGTCGCCGTCCGTCTGCTGCAACTACGGGAGGCCGTGCAAGCGGCTCCCTCGGTGGAGGCGCCGACGGTGCCCGAGTCGACATCGCTAAGCCAGGACGAGTGGCGGATGCTGTGGGCCTCGACTGAGCGCAGCGCGCCTCCCACCCACGCGCCATCCGCCTCGTGGGCCTACCGCGCCTTGGCCAAACTGGGTGGGTTTACCGATACCAAAGGTACCGGTCGGCCTGGCTGGGCCACGCTTTGGCAGGGCTGGTTCCGGCTGCAGGAACGGCTCGAAGGGTACCGACTCAGCCAGCAGACATCGGCGGAAATGTGATCAAGAGACAGGCTCGCAGGGGGAGGCTGGGAGGGGGTGAAGCTCTTGATGTTGCTCTCGACCACTCAAGAGCGACCCCACCCCAGCCCTCCCCTGTGGAACAGGGGAGGGAGCAAAAAGCCGGCCCTGCGCTCTACTCCTCCCCCTGCTCGCAGGGGAGGTTGGGAGGGGTGAAGCTTTTGACTTTAACAGCGAGATCGACCCCACCCCAGCCCTTCCCTACAAGCAGGGGAGGGAGCACGGCTCACGTACCTCCGCAGGCTGGTTTTGTTCCTCCCCCTGCTTGCAGGGGGAGGCTAGGAGGGGGTGAAGCTTTTGACTTTCAACTTTTCCGTCGTCGTGGAATGTAATCCCCGGAGGGTTCCGTCATGAAATATCTGCACTTGATCTGGGCCGCGCTGTTCCGGCGCAAGACCCGCACGCTGCTCACGCTGGTGTCGATCATCGCCGCGTTCTTGCTGTTCGGCATGCTCGACGCGGTGCGTACGTCGTTCGATCAGGCGGGCAAGAGTGCCAATGGCGCCGAGCGGCTGCAGACCGGCTCCAAATTGTCGTTCATCCAGACCTTGCCGTCGTCGTTGGAGCTGCCGATCAGCAAGGTCGATGGAGTCAAGGCGGTGGCCTACGCGAACTGGTTCGGCGGCGCCTATCAGGATCCGCACAACCAGATTTTCAGCTTTGCGGTGAGCCCCAACTATATCGACCTGTTCCCCGAGATTGAAGCCGGGCCGGGTCAGCGCAAGGCGTTCGACGATACCCGTACCGGCGTCCTCGTCGGCGAGGATCTGGCGGCAAAATACCACTGGAAGGTCGGCGACAAGCTGCCACTGCAGTCGACCATTTTTCCGACCCATGACGGCACCAAGAACTGGACCTTCGACATCGTCGGCATCCTGCATCCGAAGGACAAGAATGCCGGCGGCATGTTCAAGCAGCTGATCCTGTTGCACTGGAAGTATTTCGATGACAGCACGCCGTATAACCGCGGCTCGGTCGGCTGGTATGTCAGTCGGGTCAACGACGTGAACCAGGCCGATCGCGTGGCCAAGGCGATCGACGCCATCTCGGCCAATTCCGACCATGAAACGCGGACCCAGACCGAACAGGCCGCCGCGGCAAACTGGATCAAGCAGCTAGCCGACATTGGGCTGATCGTGGGCTCGATCATGGGTGCGGTGTTCTTCACCCTGATGCTGCTGTCGGGCAACACCATGATGATGGCGGTGCGCGAACGGACGTCCGAACTGGCGGTGCTGAAAACCATCGGGTTCTCCAGCGGCAGCGTGCTGGGCATGGTGCTGGCCGAGTCGGTATTGCTGCTGGTGATCGGCGGCGTGATCGGTCTGGGTATCGCCACCTTGTTGATTCCGGTCGTCGCTGCCAACAGCGGGCTTGGGTTGCCGCCGGTGGGTGCGAGCAACTGGGTGCTCGGCATCGTGCTGATGATCGCCATCGGCCTGGTAGTCGGCGTGATTCCCGCGGTGCGCGCGATGCGCCTGAATATTGTCGATGCACTGGCCGGTCGCTGAGGAGATCACGACATGAAAAAATTCGGAAACTTCATGATGGGCCTGGGCCTCGTCGTCGTGCTGGTGGTGACACTCGGCATCTGGATCAAGCTGCCCTGGCCCGGAGTGCTCGCCCTGGCCGCGCTGTTCGCGCTGTGGATGGCGGTAACCCGGCAGGGCCGACAGGCATCCTCGGTCACCGCGGTAGGCATCAGCACGCTACGCCAGCGTGCCGGCTCATCCTCGGTGATCGTGATCGGCATTGCCGGCGTGGTCGGTGTACTGGTGGCCTTGCTGGCGATGGGCGAGGGTTACAGCGAGACGCTGCGCAAGACCGGCAACCCCGATACCGCCATCGTGATGCGCGGGGCGTCCGCATCGGAAGTGATGTCGGTGCTGGAGCGCGACAACGTGGTGGTGATTCCGCAAGCCGCTGGCATTGCCCAGGATGCGGACGGCAAGCCGATCGCGTCACCGGAACTGGTGGTGGCCGCCAACCTGCCGCTGAAGGGCGGTAGCGAAGACGATGTGGGCAGTGTGCAACTGCGTGGTATTGGCGACGAGGCGTGGAAAGTGCGCCCGAACGTCAAGGTCATCGCGGGGCGCAAGTTCAAGCCCGGCCTGCACGAGCTGATGGTCGGGCAGGGTGCGGAACGTGAATTCGCCGGCATGCAAGTGGGCCAGCAGATCAAGCTAGGCAATCATGCCTGGACCGTGGTCGGCGAATTCGCCTCGGGCGATGCGTTGGACTCGGAATTGTGGGCTGATGCCAACGTGGTGTCCGACGTGTATCGCCGCGGCGGCAGCCGCAACTCGGTCACAGTGCAACTTACCAGTCCGCAGGCGTTCGATGCGTTCAAGGCCAAGCTCGAGGCGGACCCGCGCCTGAAGGTGGATGTCAGCACCACGCTCGACTACTTCAGCAAGCAGTCCGAAGGCACCTCGAAGATGATCAAGGGCATTGGCATCACCGTCGGCGTGATCATGGCGATCGGCGCGATTTTCGGTGCGCTCAACTGCATGTTCGCCGCGGTCGCTGCGCGTGCGCGCGAAATTGCCACGCTGCGCGCGATCGGTTTCCGCGGCACGCCGGTGGTGGTGGCGATCATGCTGGAGACGATGCTGCTGGCGCTGATCGGCGGCGTGCTCGGCGGCCTGCTGGCGTGGCTGATCTTCAACGGTTACACCGCATCGACCCTGGCGGCCGGTTCGGTCGGCAAGCTCAGCTTCGAATTCAGCGTGACCCCGGCGCTGTTGTGGAGCGGTCTGAAATGGGCGCTGGCGATCGGCTTCATCGGCGGCCTGTTTCCCGCCGTGCGTGCGGCACGCCTGCCGGTAACAACCGCCCTGCGCGAGTCGTAACCCGAATAGGTAGGAGCGCACCCTGTGCGCGATGCCTTTGTTCATGGTTCAAGAGCATCGCGCACAAGGTGCGCTCCTACAAAAAAACAAGATCAGGGCATCACGGGCGGCCCATAGGTTAGCGTCAGCCCGAGCAGCCACAACATGCCCCACATCGTGGCGCGCTCTCGAGCCCGGCGACGCCATCCGATCATGGTCGAACGACCAGCGATCGACCTCGGTACAGAAGCTCAGATCCGCTGCTTTTTCCGGGACAGGGTGATCACCGCCACACCGACCAGGATGATCGCCATGCCGGCCAGGTCGTAAGGCCCGACACTTTCACCGGCCAGCATCACCCCGAAAAGCACCGCTACCGGCGGATTCACATACGCATAGCTGGTCGCCAGCGCCGGGCGTGCGTGCTTGAGCACGTAGAGGTAAGCGCTGAACGCGACGATCGAGCCGAAGATCGCCAGGTAGATCAGCGCCAGCGTGGCGTGCATGCTGGGGTGCGTCGGCAAGTGCTCGCCGCTGGCGAAGCCCACCGCCAGCAGCGCCACGCTAGCGCACAACATCTGCGCCGCCGTATTCATCGGCCCGGGCGGCATCTGCTGGCGCCGACTCCAGACTGAACCGAACGCCCAGCACATCGCTGCGACGAGCAGTGCGACGGCGCCGATGCGTGAACCGGACAGACTGCTGCCGGCGTTCAACACGATCACGCCGGCAAAACCGATCGCCAGCCCGACACTCTCGCGCCGGCTCGGCCACAGACCGTACGCGCCGGAAAAAAGTGCAGCAAACAGCGGCATGCTGGCGACCGCCACCGCGGCGATGCCCGAGCTCACCCGCTCTTCGGCGAAACACACCAGGCCATTGCCCATGCCCAGCAGCAGCAAGCCGGTAACCGCGGCGTTGCGCCACTGCAACGGCGTGGGCGAGGCCATGCCGCGCCAGCGCAGAAACCCGAACAGAGCGATGCCGGCGCAAAGAAAACGGATGCCGGCAAGCAGGAACGGCGGGTAGCTTTCCAGCGCGATGCGGATGCCGAGATAAGTCGAACCCCAGATCACATACAGTGCCAGCAGACCCAGCGGAATCAGCAGGCGGGGCTCACTAAAGCGGCGCGGCGTGGCGACCGCGGAATCGGCAGGCATCTCGGACATGGAGGGGCATCAAGGGAGGACGGCACATTATCCGCGAAGGCGGACATGTCGTGGTGGAAGCTGAGATGAATTCTCGCCCGATAGCCGCGAGTTCCCGACGCTTAATGCGTAACGGGTCGCCCCTGACGCAAGACCTTGTACTCGCCCTCGAGAACGGTAGCGGGGCGATCGGTCTCGGTCGTTGCCGACGTACTCGGCGACCGGCTGAGCTTCCACTGGCGAACCACCAGCAGCAGGACGCCGCCCACCAGCAGCACCCCAGCTACCACCAGTCCGAACACCAGCAACACACCCAGCACAGCGGCGCCGATCAACAGCGACAGAACGCGGGCGAGGGGATGACGAGAACGGCGCATGGAAGGTAGTGAATAGCGCATGTGTTAAAAATCCGTATGGTAAAATCAACGACTTACGCGTGCAACGATGAGCCCTTTCGCCCAGCGAGACAAGTGCCGATGGATACCGTGACCTCCGCGCAACCGCTCTGTCGGGTCGAAGACATTCCCGATGGCGGCGCCACTGCCGTCGACACCATGCTGCCCGATGGCAAGGAAAATCTGATCCTGCTACGGCGAGGCGAAGAGGTGCGCGGCTACCTGAATATCTGTCCCCACGCCGGCCGGCAGCTCGACTACGCTCCCGGCAAATTCCTGCTGAAGAACGACACCCTCATTTGCGCCGTGCATGGCGCCACGTTTAACCAAGATGACGGCCTGTGTGTTGCCGGTCCTTGCCGTGGTGAACATCTGCGCTCAGTTTCCGTGCGAGTAGATGACGGTGAAGTAAGGCTAGCCTGAGTTCGCTTTGCTGCTTCGCTTTGCTCCTCCCCCTGCGTGCAGGGGGAGGTTGGGAGGGGTTGCTCGTGCTGGCGGGGAGGCAAGATCAAGAGCGACCCCACCCCAGCCCTCCCCTACGAGCAGGGGAGGGAGCGGAGCCGCTCTGCTCCTCTGCTTTGCTCCTCCCCGCGATGCAGCGGAAGGACAACCGCTGCCGCTTTCGCTTCTTCAATGTTGATCACGGCATTTGGGGTAGCTGTTCCTTCACAGTTTATGATGATGCATAGCAGCAGTTAGTAATGGCCGGCTTGAGCTGGCGTAGGTGCAATCCATCGGCCAACGGGTTGACGATCTCTAACCAGATGGGTCAGTAACACCGCTTGAGCGGATTACTTACTCAAAGGATTTGGTATGCATGTAATGGTTTGCGGCGGCGCTGGCTACATCGGCAGCCACATGGCGAAATGGCTGGCCGCCTGTGGCGTGACGGTAACCGTGCTGGACAACCTGTCCACCGGCCACCGCGAGGCGGTGCAATGGGGCGAGTTGATCGAGGCGGACCTGCTGGATCCGGCGGCGCTGGAGCGGGCGTTTGCCGTCCGCCGGTTCGACGCGGTGATGCATTTCTGCGCGCGTTCGCTGGTGGGTGAGTCGATGACCCGGCCGTACGACTACTACGCCAACAACGTCACCGGCACCCTGAACCTGCTGCAGGCGATGCAGCGGCATGGCGTGGATCGGCTGGTGTTTTCATCCACAGCGGCGGTGTTCGGCCAACCAGTCAGTGATCGCATCGACGAAGAGCATCCGAAGGCGCCGATCAATCCGTATGGCGCCAGCAAGTTGATGGTGGAGCGGTTGTTGGCCGACGCCCATGTGGCCTATGGCCTGCGCTCGGTGGCCTTGCGCTATTTCAACGCTGCCGGCGCCAGTCCGGATGGCGATATCGGGGAGGCGCACCACCCCGAGACCCACCTGATTCCCAACGTATTGCGCGCGGCACTGGGCACCGGCCCCGCACTCAAGGTTTTCGGCGACGACTACCCCACGCCCGACGGCACCTGCGTGCGCGACTACGTGCACGTGGACGACCTGGCGCAGGCGCATCAGCTGGCGCTGGAATATCTGGATGACCATGCTGGCGCGCACACCTTCAACCTGGGCAACGGCCTGGGCTTCTCCGTGCGCGAGGTGATGGCAGCCGCAGAGCAGGTGACCGGCAAGCCGGTCCCGCATGCAATGGCCCCGCGCCGCGACGGCGATCCGGCGGTGCTGGTGGCGTCCAGCGACAAGGCGCGCCGCGAGCTGGGCTGGTCACCCCGCTATACCGAGCTGATGCCGATCATCGAGAGCGCATCGCGCTGGCATGCAAAACCATGTTTCTGAGCGGCCGAATGATGGGTGATGACACGGGTTTTCGGGACGCGCGCGGGTGACGATTTCCGCTAACGATCTATGGATCCAGGGCACGGCGCTGGGCGACAGCGCGGTGATCATTCCGTGTGTCTGCGTGGTTACGCTGTGGCTGTCGATGTCTGTATCCACGCGCGGCCTGGTCTGGCGCTGGCTGCTGCTGGTGGCTGCGGTAGCCGCGCTGGTCATCGTGAGCAAGTTGGCCTTCATGATGTGGGGACTGAGCCTGCCCGGCCTGAATTTCACTGGTTTGAGCGGTCACTCAGCGATGGCGGCTATGCTGTGGCCATCGTTGTTCGCCCTGCTGGTTGGCCGCGGCGGTGCGGTGTGGCGTGCATGGGGTGCAGCGCTAGGCATCTTGCTGGCCGCGGCCATCGCGTGGTCGCGCGTGGTATTGCATGAACACTCCGTGTCCGAAGCCGTGCTCGGTGGCACGATAGGCGCTGCCCTCACGCTGTGGTTTCTGTGGCGGCACGGTTCGCAATGGCGTCTGCCCTGGTCACCGTGGATCGCGCTGCTGCCACTGCTGCTGATTCTGCCGTTTGTCTACGGGCGGCGGTTTCCTTCGCAGAGCATTCTGGTGTCGGTTGCCAAGCATCTGGTCGAAGGCCCGGTGCATACGCGGCAGGAGTCGCTAAGACGCTGATCGTTGGTCTTGCTCCCTCCCCCTGCGGCGCAGGGGGAGGGACCACCGTGGAGCCGCGCGCTTTGCTCCCTCCCCTGCGCAGTAGGGGAGGGCTGGGGTGGGGTCGCTCTTCGTCCAGCCAAGATCAAAAGCCTCACCCCCTCCTGACCTCCCCCTGCTGCGCAGGGGGAG
>JALYXN010000427.1 GCA_030947085.1 Pseudomonadota bacterium
CGTCTCCACCGGCACCCGAACGTCCTTCGTGCTGCCATCGACATAGGTCAGCTGCAAGATGGCCGGCAGCGGCAACTGGTCGAGGTTGGCGACGGTCACATCGGCACCCTTGCTCCAGTCGCCGTCCGTCGGTGCGGCTTTCTGCACGGCCATGTCGAACTGCCAATTGTGTTCGAACCAGCCGCGCCAGAACCAGCCAAGATCCCCACCGGCAGCGCTGTCCATGAAGCGGAAGAAGTCCGAGGGGCTGGGATGTTTGTAGGCCCAGGTGGCAATGTAGCGGCGGAATGCGGGGTCGAAGCGAGCCGGTCCGATGATTTGCTCGCGCAGCAGCACCAGGCCGAAGGCGGCCTTGAAGTAGGTGATCGGGTGGCGGTATTTTTCCGGCACCGCATCGGCGTCGGTCATCGGCGGTGGCGCGTCCGCGTCTTTCAATATTTCGGCGATCTGCTCGGCCGGTGTGCCCTTGCCCGGTGCGTACTCGCTGTCGCGCTTGGGTGCGAACTTGCCGCCATCGAAGGCCTCGGCTTCGTAGACATCGACGAAGGTGTTGAAGCCCTCGTCCATCCACGCATCGCGTCGCTCGTTGCTGCCCACGATCATCGGGAACCAGGTGTGGCCGATCTCGTGCGCGATCAGCATGCGCAGGCCTGGGCCAGCTGCCTTCTTGTGATCGAAGGTGATGCCCGGATACTCCATGCCGCCGGCCGTGCCCGCTTCGTTGATGGCGACCGGATACGGATACGGGAAATAAGTTTTGGAAAAGAACTCCACCGACTTCTTCAGATCCTGCGTGGCCACGCCCCAGGCTTGTTCGCCGACGCTTTCCACCGGGTAGGCTGACATCGCCAGGGCGGTCTTGCCGTCGGGAAGGTTCATGCGCGCGGCATCCCAGATGTACGCTTTCGTGGCGCCGAAGGCGACGTCGCGGGTGTGCTTCATCGCGAAATGCCAGGTCAGGGTGCCGCCCTGTTTCGGCCGTGTCGCCGGATCTTCGACTTCGGCGGCGGAGCGGATCATCACGGTGGCGTCGCTGTGGCGAGCCTTGTCCAGTCGCTCGCGCTGCGTACTGGTAAGCACGTCCTGCGGGTTGAGCAGCTCGCCCGAGCCGACCACGATCATGTTCGAAGGCACGGTCACGCTGTAGTCAAAGTCGCCGTACTCGAGATAGAACTCGCTGTTGAGGAACGGCTGCGTGTCCCAACCGCGCAGGTCGTCGTAGACGCAGACGCGCGGATACCACTGCGCCATCTCGAAGATGTCGCCCTGCTGGTTGGCGTTCCAGTCGTTGCGGCCGCCGAATTCGCCCGGCACGGTGTAATCCCAGGTGATGTGCAGCTTCAGCTTGCCGTCGTGCGCCTTCAGCGGCTGCGGCAAGGTCACCTGCATGCGGGTATCGCTGATCAGCCACGTGGCCTTCTGCCGGTGACCGGAAGCATCCTCAACCTCGACCGAACGGATATGCTCGCCGTCGGTGAATTCGGTCGGAAACTTGCCACCGCCGAAGGCACCACGGGCGTCCTTGCGATAGCGGTTTTGCTCCACCTGCAACCAGATCACGTCGAGCGCGTCAGGGCTGTGATTGGAGTAGATGATGACCTTGCTGCCGGACAGCTTGCGCGTGGCCGGTTCCAGCGTGGCCTTGATGGTGTAGTCGGCGCGGTTCTGCCAGAACAACGGTCCCTGCTTGCCGCTGGCATCGCGCATCGCGTTTGCCGGATGCGGCCAGGCGAACGGCGCGAACGTCTGCTGCGGGTTGAAGCGATCCTTGGTGGCGTCAGCGGCGTGCGCGGACAAGGCCGTGCAAAGCAGCAGCGCCAGGCTTGCTGCGATGCGCTTCGTCGATGATGTCGTCATGCGTTGGGGTTCCCGGTCTCGAAAAAAAAATACGGTACAGCGGCGCGGCATCGCGTGCGCGCCACCATCGTGCGCTCAATAGTGCATCAGCCGTGCGGCGGCGGGAACGACGGCGGCTCGCCGCCATCGCCGACACCCCACGACATGTTGGCCTTGCTGCCCAGGGTGTAGTGCAGCGTACCGCCATGCTCGACCAGCGCTGGCGTCAACCAGGGCTGGTCGTGCGGCTTGCCATCGACGGTCAGCGACTGGACGAACGGAGTCGACGCGGATGCGCCGGCCGCCTCGATGGTGACATCGCCGCCACTGCCATGCACCACCGCGTGCGGAAACAGCGGACTGCCCAACACCAACTCGGCACGCCCGGGAATTTCCGGATACATGCCGAGCGCGGCCCACACGTACCACGATGACATCTCCCCGAGGTCGTCGTTACCGGGGATGCCATCGGGCGCGTTTTTCCAGATCGTGTTGGTGACGATGCGCACCGCCTCCTGGGTCTTCCACGGCTGGCCGGTGTAGTCGTACAGCCACGGCGTGGCGACCGACGGCTCGTTGTTGAGCTCGGCATGCAGCGGGCCGGCGTTGGTCAGTGCCCATTTACCGTCGGGGGTATGGAAGAAAGTATCCAGCCGCTTGGTGGCGATGGCCTTGCCGCCGAGCGTGTCGAACAGGCCGTGCACGTCGTACGGCACCATCCACAGATAGACGGCCGCGCTGCCTTCGACGAAACCGTCATCGGTGTCCGGCGTGAACGCGGGCCAGCTGCCGTCGGCGTTACGGTTCTGGATGTAGCCGCCCGCGGGCGTGGCCTTCGGGTTGAACAAATTGCGCCAGTAGCCGGCCCGCTTCAGGAACTGCGCCTGACCCTTGTCGTCGCCGACCCGGCGGGCGAGTTCGGACAGCGCGAAGTCGGCGCTGGTTTCTTCCAGCGTCTCGCCGGCACCGCCCCAGGCGTGCGACTTGCTGGCGATGTAATGCAGTTTCAGCCACTGGTCGAGCGAGGGGCGCTGGCCCACGCATTCGACATTGCAGCCCGCGTCGGAGAGATCGTTGGCGGTGACCACCGTAGCTGCCTTCACCAGCGAGGCGTACGCACCCTTGAGGTCGAAATCGCGGCCGCCGAACGCAACGATATCCGCCAGCGCGGGCACCGCCGGATCGCCGCTCATCACGTGGGTGCCGCCGGAGTTGTGGGTCCATCGATCCCACTCGCCGTGGTTCTGCCTGGCCTGGTTGTACAGCGACTGCGCGATGTCGCTGCCGCGCTTGGCATCAAGCCAAGTCACCAGCTGCAAATGCGAGCGGTAGATGTCCCAGCCGGAGAAGTTGGCGTACTGCTTCTTCTGCGTGCCGCCGACGGTGTGCGTCTTCTGATCGAAGCCGCGGTACTGCCCGTTGACGTCGCTGTAGACGTTGGGGTGCATCATCACGTGATACAGCGCGGTGTAGAAAATGGTGCGCTGGGCGGGCGAGCCGCCGGTGATGGCGATCTGGCCCAGGTCCTTGTTCCACGCCTGGACGGCTTGGTCACGCACGCTGGAAAACGATGTGCCCCTGGGGATTTCCGCCTTCAGGTTGGCGCGTGCGTTGGCGAGACTGACGTAGGAGATGCCCACCCGCACACCGACCTTCTCGCCCTTGTTGCCGAACGCGAGCCACGCACCCGAGCCCTTGCCGATGGGGAAAAAGCCTTTCTCGCCGTAGGTGGTGCCGCCGCTGGCCGCAAGCGCACCCTTGAACACCTGATTGTCGACCCAGGTGCCGCCCGCGGTGAACGGCTGGTCGAACTCGGCGACGAAAAACAGCGTGTAGTAGCTCTTCTTGTCCGCCTCGGCGAGGTAGCCACAGAAGTTGCCACTGGTGACCGAGCCGGTGGCCGTGCGCGATGACGGATCAACCTTGACCTGCGCCGCGCTGCTGCCGACTTCGGAATCGGAGGTGCGAATCAGTAGATTGCCCGGCTTGCCACTGGGGAAGTCGATCTCGGCCATGCCGCTATGCATCGCGGCGGTCAATGCCACCGAGCTGCCGTTGGCGAGCTTCACCTTGTAATAGCCGGCTTTGGCGCTTTCGTCGGCGTGGGTGAAGTCACTGGCGTAGACGCTGTCGGTGGCATCGGCCGACGGCGAGCTGGTGACGTCGGTGGTGATCGGCATGAACGGAATGTCACCGCTGGCACCGGCGCAGCCGGTACCGGACAGATGGGTCAGCGCGAAGCCGCGTGCGCGCGTGTGGTCATACGCGTAACCGCCCGGCGCGGTGGTGCGATTGTGCTTGCCGCGCGTGGTCTCCGGGCTCCATTGCAACATGCCGAAGGGCAGCATCGGGCCGGGAAAGGTATTGCCGCCGTTGCTGCTGCCAATCAGCGGATTGATGGCCGCGGCCGGCGACACCTCGGTCGGCTGCGCGGCGGCGACGGTGGCGATGAGCAGCAGTGGAATGACGACGCACAAGCGGGGGAGGGGGAGGCGGAACATGCAGACTCCGATCGCAAGGTTCGGCGCGGATCGCTTCATGCGAGGCCACACGGGACGGACAACGGATGCGGACCGGATC
>JALYXN010000567.1 GCA_030947085.1 Pseudomonadota bacterium
GCGGCTTCGTCGCCACGTTCACCGACGTCACTGCATTCCGCCAGTCCGAGATCGCGCTGAAGCGGGTCAACGAGACGCTGGAATTGCGGGTGGACGAACGCACCCGCGCGCTCACCGCCGCTTCGGCCGAGGCGCAGGCAGCGAACGAGGCGAAGAGCCGTTTCCTCGCCGCGGTCACGCACGACCTGATGCAGCCGTTGCACGCGGCACAGCTTTTTGCGCATGCGCTGACCGAACACGGCGGCGATGCAGCCACCGCGCAGCATCTGAACGGCGCGCTGGCCGCGACCGAAGGCCTGCTCAGCGGCCTGCTCGACGTGGCCCGGCTCGAAGGTGGCCGGCTGCACCCGCAACCGCGTGCATTCCCGCTGGCCGAGGTACTCGATCCGCTGGCCGCCGAGTTCCGTGCCATTGCATTCGACCGCGGCGTGCGGCTGGACGTGGTCGGTACGCGCGCGTGGGTGCGCTCTGATCCGCAACTGCTGCGTCGGGTGTTGCAAAACTTCCTGTCCAACGCGCTGCGCTATGCCGAACACGGACGCGTGCTGCTGGGCGTGCGACGGGACGGAACACAACTGCGGGTGGAAGTGTGGGACACCGGGCCGGGCATCGCGCTGGACGAACAGCAGCTGATTTTCCAGGAGTTCCGTCGCGGGAGTGCCGTTGGCGGGCAGGGCCTTGGGCTCGGTCTCTCGATCGCCAAGCGCATGGCCGGCCTGCTCGGTCATCCGCTGGGGCTGCGCTCATGGCCCGGCCGCGGCAGCGTGTTCCATCTCAGCCTGCCGATGGCCCGCGCCGCCGTGCGACTGCCGCCGCTGGCGGGCGCACCACAACTTCTGCCCGCCGGCCGCGCACTGGTGCTGGACAACGAACCGGCCGCGCTGGCCGCGCTCAGCCACCTGCTGACCAGCTGGGGCTGGCTGGTACACGCCGCGCGCAACGACGAACAGGCGCTGGCCGCGCCGTGGCGCGCGGACCTGCACATTCTCGACTTTCATCTGGATGGCGGCCAGACCGGGTTGGAGGTGTGGCGACAGTTGCAAACACTGCATGCCGACGTGCCGACCGTGATGCTGACCGCTGATCGCGATGGCGAACTGCGCCAGCGCCTGCTCGATGCGGGGATCGGCGTGTTGTACAAGCCGCTCAAGCCGCTGGCCTTGCGGCAGATGTTGCAGCGGGTGATGGCTGGTGCGGAGCGGGTCTGATGTCGGGATGCTGGGCCGTGTCAGTTCGGTTAAAAAGCGCTGGGGCGTTCAGCCGACCCGCGCCGGCTCGCCCAGTTCCAGCGAGCGCAACATCATTCCCGCCTGCGTCCGGTTGCGTACTCGGAGCTTCTCGAAGATCGCGGTGACGTGCGCTTTGACCGTGCGCTCCTGGATCGACAGGCGGTCGGCGATCTGCTTGTTCAACAGACCTTCGGCAAGCAGGCCGAGTACGCGCGATTGTTGTTCGGTGAGGCGGGCCAGGCGGCTGGCGAGATCGGTGTCGACCGGATCGACGGGCAGGGCGGCGACGGCATCGCCCAGAGCGGGTGGCAGCCAGGTGCCAAAGTCGAGCACGTGGCGAATCGCCTGGCCAATCTCGGTGGGGCTGGCGCTTTTGGGGATGAAGCCGGAGGCGCCGTGATCGAGCACGCGGCGCACGATGCGTGGTTCGTCGTGGGCGGAAACCACCAGCACGGCGACGCCGGGATGCTGCCCGCGCAAGGCGGCGAGGCCAGTGAGGCCCTGGCTGCCGGGCATGTGCAGGTCGAGCAGAACCAGATCGGTGTCGGGCTCGGCCTGCAGTGCGGCCAGCACGCCGGCCAGGTCGGCGGCCTCGCTGACGCGGCAGCCGGGAAGACTGTGCACGGCGGCCTGGCGCAGCGCGGCGCGGAACAGCGGGTGGTCGTCGGCGATCAGCAGGGTCGTCATGCCTTCGAACTTAGCTGGCCGCGGCGGCCCCGTCGAGTCGCTGGAGTCACGCCGGCCGGTCCCGCCGCTGCCGGCGATGCTGGACTTTCGTACGATGGCGGCCGGCGCAGCGCTTGTTATGGTGGACGGATGAAGAAATCCGCCTGCCGCTCGATCCTGCTGTGCACGACCTTGCTGGTTTCGGGCATCCTGTTCGCTTGTGCGGGCATCCCGGTGGCGAAGGACTCTGCAATGCGAAAGCTCGATATCGGCGACGTGCGGGTGACCGAGCATCGCGGTTACGACGACCTGCTCAGCGCGGGCCTGGGGCTAGCCGGTCTGGCCGGCGCGCCGGTGCCGTTTGCCAATCCGCTGGAGCCGACCGCGGATGAACTGCGCCGGCGGGCGATCCAGACCAGCTGGAAGGGCATTGCCGATCTCGGTCCGCTGGGCGGTTATGGCACCGTGTACGGTGGCGTGCCGGATGTGCCAGGGCGCGAATACCAGATGTTTGCGCGGATTCCCGGCGCGAATGCCCCGCATCGTGTGCTGCTGCAGCTGCCGGACGACTTCGACAAGCGCAAGCGTTGCCTGGTGGTGACCGCCTCGTCCGGATCGCGCGGCATCTACGGCGCGATCGCACTGGCCGGTGCCTGGGGCCTGCCGCACGGTTGCGCGGTGGCCTATACCGACAAGGGCACGGGCGCCGGCTACTACGATTATGCGGACAACAGCGGCGTGTCACTGGACGGCCGCCGGGCAAGACGTGGCGACGAGGAACTGGAGTTTCTTCCGGCGCCGGCCCCGTCAACATCGGGAATCGCCGTGAAACAGATGCACTCCGGCGACAATCCGGAGGCCGACTGGGGACGGCACGTGATTCAGGCGGCGCAGTTTGGCTTGGCCATGCTTGATCGTGCCTACCCCAATGAAGCGCCCTTCACCGCGCAGAACACGAAGATCATTGCCACCGGATTGTCCAATGGCGGCGGTGCCGTGTTGCAGGCAGCAGGTCTGGACGATCTGGATTTTTTCGCCGGAGTGGTGGCGCTCGAACCGAATGTGCATGTAGCAGGGCGTGGTCGCGCGATGTACGACTACGCCACGGAGGCGGCGATCTGGTTGCCGTGTGCCCTGAGCAGTGAGCGATTCGCCACGGCGCCGTTCGCGCGTGCGCCGAATCGGCAGCCACCACCGGCGTGGACTATCCGTTGTGCCAGCTTGCGTGCGCAGGGGAAGCTCCGTGGCAGCACCACCAGCGAACAAGCCGAGGAGGGCTACGCTTATCTGCACGCCCGCGGCTGGACCGACGAGGCGATGAGCACCGCTGCAAGCACCACTGCGTTCGATCTGTGGCGACTGATTGCCGCGGGTTACGCCTCGTCCTACATGCGGCGCGGTGCCATCGACATGCCCTGCGGTTTTCACTACGCGGCGGTCGGCGCTGGCGGTTTGCCGGGTGTGACCGATCCGCTGCAGCGGGCGGCCTGGTGGGCGGACGGCTCGGGAATTCCACCTGGCAACGGCATTGGATTGTTCGGCGGCGTGAACGTTTCGCCCGATCCAACGCTCATCGGCAGCGAATGCCTGCGCGCGCTCTGGACCGGCGATGATCATGCGTCGCAGGTTCTGCACGCTTCCATTGCGGCCACTGCGGTGAAGTTGCCGCGTGCGGATCTGCCGTTGTGGGTGGTGCATGGCGCCAGCGATGGTTTGTTGCCTACCGCCTTCAGTTCGGAGCCATACATCGCCTGGCTGCGCGAAGAGGGTCGCCACCCGCTTTACTGGAAGGTGCCGCACGCGCAGCACTTCGACGCTTTCCTGCCGTTGCCCGGGTTCGGCGATGTACACGTGCCGCTGCTGCCCTACGGCTACGCGGCGCTGGATCAACTGTGGGCGCACCTGTATGACGGTGCCGCATGGCCTGCCGAAGTGCCGACACCGGCAGCACGTCCACGCGGCGCGGGCCCGCTTGAGCGCAACATGCTGGGACTGCCGTTGTAGGAGCGCACCCTGTGCGCGATGCCCTCGTTGCGGCATAACAGCAAAAAGCATCGCGCACAGGGTGCGCT
>JALYXN010000431.1 GCA_030947085.1 Pseudomonadota bacterium
CCTTTGACACGGTGCGCGAACGGGCGCAGAAAAAGTGGGATGCCCAGCTCGGCATCGTCACCGTCGACGGCGCCAGTCGGGATGAGAAAACTGCGCTGTACTCAAACCTCTATCGCCTGTTTCTGTACCCCAACGAAGCCTACGAAAACGTCGGCAGCGCCGAACACCCGGACTATCGCTACGCCAGCCCGTTCTCCCAGTCGACCGGTACGGATACCCCGACCCAGACCGGCGCGCGCATCGTGGCGGGCAAAGTGTTCGTCAACAACGGGCTGTGGGATACCTATCGCACCGCATGGCCGGCCTATGCGCTGCTAACGCCGACCAAGGCCGGCGAGATGATCGACGGCTTCGTGCAGCAGTATCGCGATGGCGGCTGGATCGCGCGCTGGTCTTCGCCCGGCTACGCTGACCTGATGGTGGGCACCAGTGCGGACGTGGCGTTTGCCGATGCGTGGCTGAAGGGCGTGCACAACTTCGACGTACGCTCGTTCTACCAGTCGGCACTGAAGGACGCCACCGTGGTCAGCCCGTTGGACGGCACCGGTCGCAAGGGCCTGCAGCGTTCCATCTTCAACGGCTACACCGACACCGCCGTGAACGAGGGCCTGTCGTGGTCGACCGCCGGCTATATCAACGATTTCGGTATTGCCAATCTGGCCGCCGCCTTGGCCAAGCAGCCGGACGCAAATGATCCGTACGCCGCGCACTACGCCGACGATGCCATCTGGATGCGCAGTCGCGCGCTGGGTTACACCCATCTGTTCGAGCCACAGGTCGGTTTTCTGGTCGGACGTGATGCGGCTGGGCACTGGCGCTATGGCAAGAGCGATTTCGATCCGCTGCGCTGGGGTGGCGACTACACCGAAACCGATGCCTGGAACATGACCTTCGATGCACCGCAAGACGGTGCCGGACTTGCCGCGCTGTATGGCGGGCGCGACCAGCTCGCGGCGAAACTGGATCAGTTCTTCGCCACGCCGGGGCATTTCCACGTCGGCAGCTATGGCGGACCGATTCACGAAATGCTGGAGGCGCGCGACGTGCGCATGGGCCAGTACGGCCACAGCAACCAGCCTTCGCACCACATCATCTACATGTACGACTACACCGGGCAGCCGTGGAAAACCCAGGACAAGGTGCGTGATGCGTTGTCGCGGCTGTATGTCGGCAGCGAGATCGGCCAGGGCTATCCGGGCGATGAGGACAATGGCGAAATGTCGGCGTGGTATGTCTTCGGCGCCGCCGGTTTCTACCCCTTGCGCATGGGTACGCCTGACTACGTGATCGGCGCGCCGTACTTCCCGCACATGGCTATTGCGCTGGAGAATGGCCGGCATCTGGTGATCAATGCACCGGCGGTCAGCGATACCAACCGCTATGTGCAGAGCCTGCGCGTCAACGGCAAGCCGTGGGATCGGCTGACCCTGCCGCATGCGTTGCTGGCGCGCGGAGCCACGCTCGATTTCGTGATGGGGCCGAAACCCTCGTCATGGGGCGCCAGCGAGGCCGCCTTGCCGCCGTCGATCACCACCCATGGTCAGCCCGCACCGTTGCGCGATGTGACCGACGGTCATGCCGCGCAGATGAGCAGCTCACCCGCGCTGGCCTCGTTGCAGGCGCTGTCGGACAACAGCTCCGACACCGAGTGGGTGTTGCCCGCGCAGACCACCGCGCTGAACTGGACATTCGCCAAGCCGCAGGCGGTAAGCATGCTGACGATCACTTCCGGGGCCACCAAAAAAGCGCCGTCCGATTGGGAACTGCAAGGTTCCAGCGACGGTGAACACTGGCAATCGCTGGACCAGCGCCATGCGCAGACGTTTGCGTGGGCAAGGCAGACCCGCGCCTTCGGTCTTCATCACCCCGGCAGTTACACGCACTATCGTCTGCGCGTGGTGTCGACACCGGGGTCCGCCACGTCCATCGCTGAAATCGAACTGCTGGGACGGCCGCCCGAGCCTATTCAGACCAAGGCGCGCTGACGCATCCAGCAGGCGATGCTCAGGCGGTCGCGGGTCGCCGGCAGCACTTCGTGTTCAAAGCGCGCCGAGAGAAACAGCAGCAAACTGCCGGCGCGCGGATAGATATCCCGCGTCGAGCCGTTGGGCAGGTACAGCCGCAGGGCACCGCCCTGGCTGTCCAGCCAGTCATCGTTGAGATAGAACACCGCCGAAATGACCCGCGCATCATTGTCCCGCAGGCGGTCGAGGTGGCGCGCATAGCC
>JALYXN010000012.1 GCA_030947085.1 Pseudomonadota bacterium
TGTTTCACATGATTCGGCAGAACGCGACCACCAGTACCGCCGTATTGGCGCGACTGTTAGAGGTGCTTACCTCGGTGGTCAGCATCGAACGCGATGAAAATCGCACGAAAGTCCTGCAACGTCATGCAGATCTGGTCATCGACGACGCTGGCAGGAGCATCCATAACCCGTCGGACATCGACGATCTGCGCCAACGTCATCGAGACTTCGAGGCGATGCGGCTTCACGGTCCGGTGGGGTACATCGGCGCACTTTCCGATTGAGAAGCAACCTCGGGCTTATGCGGCCTGACACGAAATGGCGCTTACTCAAGCGCAAAAAACCTCATGCTTCGTCATTCCTGCGAGACGCTTTGCAACAGCGAAGTGGGGCACCCAGGAATCCAGTGACATCGTACGTTGCCGGACGTCGAAGCCGCTGGATCCCCGCGTTCGCGGGGATGACAAACTCAAGTAAGTGCTGCTCAAGCCGGAATCCAGACTCGGTCTTTTCTCAGGTCGCCAGAGGCACTGGACTATCACTTTCGCGAGGATGACGAGCTTGAGTAAGCGCCATTCGAACTTCACCCCTTTTTTGCTAGGGTTGAGCACACCTTTGGAGAGAACGCATGGCCGAAATCAACCAGCGGGACGTGCCGGAACTGGGTGCTGCCGTCGTGGGTACGCACCACGCGCCAGACAGCGAGGCGTTGTGGGCTGACACCCTGGGCCGCGTCGCCACGCGCGCCGGCCAGACGCTTTTGATCCTGGCGATCATCATGCTGATCGGTCTGCTGCTGGTGCACCTGAGCCCGCTTGTGGTGCCGTTCCTGGTCGCCTTGATCGTGGCCGCGGCGCTGCAGCCGCTGATACGCCTGATGAAACCGCACATGCCCAATGGACTGGCCGCCGCCGCGGCCCTCCTGGTGGGAGGCATCGGCGTGGGCGGGGCGGTCGCGTACGCGGTGATCCGTATGTTGTCGCAGGCGGCCGCGGTACAAAAAGCAGCGGTGCAGGGATTCCAGCAGGCGGTGGATTACTTGCGCAACGGGCCACTGCCGATCAGTGACCAGCAGATCATCGATGCACGGCATTCATTAATCGATTTTTTCACCAGTTCATCGTTTGGCGCCGACGCGCTGGCCGGCGTCCACGGTGCCGTACAAGTGTTTGCCGAGACTCTTTTGGGCCTTTTCATCCTGTTCTTTCTGCTCAAGGACGGTGAAAAGATGGGGGCCTTTCTGACCCGGCCGTTTACCCCCCGGCTGCGGGAAAAGGCGCGTTACAGCGGTGCAAAGGGTATGGAAGTACTGGGCGGCTATCTGCGCGGCACGGCGATCGTGGGCTTGGTCGACACCGCCTTGATTGGTGGAGCGCTTTGGATTCTGAACGTGCCGCTGGCGATAACGTTGTCGATCCTGGTGTTCATCGGTGCCTTCGTCCCGATCGTCGGCGCCACCGCCTCGGGCGCCATCGCGGCGCTGGTAGCGTTGGTAACTGTCGATCTCAATGCGGCGATCTGGGTCGCCGGTGTGGTGCTTGCGGTGAACCAGCTCGAGAGCAACCTGTTGGCCCCTCTGGTGCTGGGCCGCTCAATGCACCTGCATTCGCTGGCCGTGCTATTGGCACTGAGCGCCGGCGCCGTCCTCGGCGGCATCACGGGAACCTTCCTGGCGGTTCCGCTGACCGCTTTCGCCTGGGCGGTACTCAAGGCGTGGAACCACGTTCCGCAGCCGGAAGAAGGGCCCTGAATACCGGCCAGCGAAAGTTATTGCGGCCTTGAAGGGGGCGGTGTTCGCGTCCGTGAATAGCAACGTTGAGGGGCGGGTTCTCGGCCCCACAGCACTGCCTCTGTGCCTGATGACGCATCCATCATTTTGCCGTTGTCCACGGCGAGAGACGAAGGAACAACGGCGGGCGGATCTATGCGTCAACGAATGCAGCCAGTCGCAACTTTGCTGGTGCTTGGAGCGTCGACCTCAAGGAGCGCAAAATCCGCGGCAGTGCCTCAGCACCGGTCCCATTGACACTTGGGAATCGCCAGTGGCGCACCGGACAAGGCGACGTTTGCTGGCGACGTTTGATGCGTTCGGCGACGCTGTGACCCA
>JALYXN010000033.1 GCA_030947085.1 Pseudomonadota bacterium
CTGTCGCGGCGAGTTGACCACCGGTCCGCTGAGCTTGCCCTCGTCCCGGTGCTGGCTCTGGGTAAGCAGCTCGTAGTTTTCCATATTGGAGCCGTACAGCGCCGCGCCGCGCAGCACCGATTCGATCTCGTGCGCGATTCGAGCCGGCTGGTTGACCTTGCGCGCGGCACGCAGTGCGTAGGCGCTGACGAACGGCCAGATCGCGCGGTTGTGATAGATCGGCTGGTCGTCGCGTTCGGGCCAGATCACCGGACTGCCGGCGGGCCAGGTCGGATAGTTGGCCAGCGTCTCACGGGCTCGTTCGCCATCGGCCACGCCGCTGGTGATCGCCAGCGCGATGCCAAGCAAATCGTAGCTGTCGACGGGGGCGCCGTCGCCGCCGATGTAGCTCATGTAGAGCCCTCGGTCGGCGCGCCAGAAATGCGCGTTGATCGCGGCTTTCAGCGCCTTCGCCTGCGCGCGGTAGCCGGACGCGGCGTGGCTGTCGCCGTGCTTGCCGGCGTTATCGGCGGCCATCGTCAGCGCCTGGTAGTGCAGCACGTTGGTGGAGAGCGCGAACGACTGGCCGATGTAGGTGACCGAGTCGAAGGTCCATGCCGGGTAGGTCTGCTCACGCCAGTCCAGAAACGAGGTCTCGCCCCGGTACAGACCAAGCTGGGGGTCGAAGGCGTACTGGTGATCCTGCGCCAGCGTGTCGCCGAGCGCCGTGCCGACATCGGCGGCGAAGGCCTTGTCGTCGAGTAGATGCTGAGCGCCGAGAAACCACACCACGCGGTCGGTGCTGATCGGCCAGCTGCCACCGGAGCCGGTGTCCTGCATCACCAGGTGCTGGTTCGGCGACGCTTGCGGTCCGCGCGTGCCAGAAAGTTTGAATGCAAGTCCGTTGCGTGCACGTGCCGCGTCGAAGCGCCACAGGCCGAGGTCGATCGCGTAGGACAGGTCGCGCGTCCACACGTAGGGCCATTTCAGGCCGGTTTCGAAACAGTGGCAGGGAATCGGCTGGCCGTGATCGAAGGCACCGTCGCGGATCGCGGTGACCGAATCCTGGTGCAGGTCGTCCTGGGCCATCGCAAACAGCCCGTCGAACAGCGGACTGGCAGTGTCGGTGTGCAGCGACTGCGGCTTGATCACGCGCTGGCCGAACGGCCAGGACAGCACATAGTTGCCTTGCGTCTGGTGCTGCATGCTGACGTGCACACCGTGCCAGTCCAGCCCGTCTTGCCAGGGAGCGGCCTTGGTAGCGGGGGCTGCGGCGGGGGCCGCAGCCAAGGCCGCGGTCAGCAACAAGCTCAGCATGGCGAGGCGCAGGGCTGGAGTTGATTCATACAGATTATCCGGTGAGGTTCAGATCGTGGCGAAGCCGCAGGAAGGTTGTCGGCTACCGTTATGTCACGTGATGGACGTCCCCGCATGCTGCAACTGCAATATTGTCAGGATGGCAGAAAGGGGTCTGTCGGCCATGGTAGTCAGCGTCGCAATGCAGCAACCAGCGGTTGAATACGTATTCATGGCGCATCGGGTCGCGGCCGCAGCCTCAGCCGGTCCGCCAATCGTTGTAAAGCGGTCGGTGACGGCCGCTAGTGGATTGATAGCGTCATGTCCGTTGTGGGGATCTTATTGGCTGCGCCTCGACGATGTGGCGCTCGCTGCGAGCGTGGTGCCCAAGACAGTATCGCGCGTGCTCCACGATGAGTCGAACGTAAAGCGGGACCACGCGCAAGCTGGTACTCGCTGCAAGGGAATCGGCGCAGGCGACGTCTATTCGCCGCTACACGGCGATACTGAGTGGGCAGGGCAGCCGGCGGCGTTATGTGGGCACCGCCGCCGACGGGATCCAGACCTTGCACCTGAAGTGTGAGCCCGGCTGCCAGTTGGGCCTGGACGCAAGAACGACGTGGCGATCGAACTGGCCGCTAACATGCTCACCCATCTGCCGCCCGCTCGCGGCATCGGTCGAGTGATGCGATTGGGTGCCAACCCGAGTGCAGCGAGGCACAGCCGAGAATCAGCG
>JALYXN010000045.1 GCA_030947085.1 Pseudomonadota bacterium
CAAATACATCGCAGCGTCGCGCCAGAACTGGGGTGGCGATGCCGCCGACGACGTGGCGCTCGCGGTGCAGGCGCGCAAGACCGGCTTCGACCAACTGCTGGCCGACCACCGTGCGGCCTGGCACGACTTGTGGAAGGCGGACATTGTGGTGGAGGGCGACCCGAAGGTGCAGCAGGCGGTGCACTCGGACCTCTATTACCTCTTGTCCAACACCACCGTGGGCACCGCTTGGCCGATGGGTGCGTGCGCACTGACGCCGGGCTACGCCGGACACGCATTCTGGGACAGCGATTCGTGGGTGTTCCCCGCACTTCTGCTGCTGCATCCGGAACGGGCCAAGCCGATCGTGATGTTCCGCGACCGCACCATGCAACCGGCACGCGACCGGGCGAAACAGTACGGGGTCCAGGGCACCATGTATCCGTGGGAGGCCGACCCGCAGACCGGCGTGGACAACACGCCGCATTTCGCCTACGAGGTGTACCGCGAGATCCACGTCAATGCGGATATTGCGATCGCCCAGTGGCAGTATTACCTCGCCTCGGGCGACCAGGCATGGCTGAAGCAGGACGGCTGGCCGGTGATTCGGGAAGTCGCCCAGTTCTGGACCAGTCGGGTGACCTACAACAAGAGCCAGAACCGTTACGAGATCGAGCACGTCACCTCACCCGACGAGGCGTACAACGACGTACCGAACGACTCGTTCACCAGCGCGGCCGCGCGCAAGGCGCTGCAGATCGCGGTCAAGGCGGCGGCGCTGGTCGGTGCGACCGCCGATCCGCGCTGGTCCGACATTGCGGCGAAGATGTACGTCCCATTCGACGAAGCCAACCAGCGCCATCTCGATTTTGACGCCTCGGTACCGCACGACAAGATCACCTGGATGGGGTCGTCGCTGGCCTGGCTGATGTACCCGAATCTCGATTTGAAGATGTCGCCGCAGGTGCGCCGCAACGACTTCGCCTTCCAGCTGCACGAACTCAAGGTGCACGGCGATGATCCCAACGAGATGATGATGGTGATGCTCGCCGTCGGCGCCGCCGAGCTGGGCGACGGCAAGACGGCCGGCGAGTGGATTCAGCGCAACCTGGTCGGCTTTCTGAAGCCTCCATTCAACGTGCGTACGGAGACGGTCGCCAATAACGCGGGTTACATCCTCGCCACCTCGGCCGGTTTCGTGCAGAGCTTCGTCTATGGACTCAGCGGCCTGCGCATCAAGGAGGATGGCCTGGTCGAAGCGTATGCGCCGGTGCTGCCGCCAGGCTGGAAATCGCTGACGCTCAGGGACATCACGTTTCGCGGCAAGCACTACGACATCCGCATTGATCGCGATCCCGACGGCAAGGCGAAGTTGACCCGCAGCTTGAGCGCAACCACACCGAGGGTCTGCAGGGATTCGTAAAAAACCGGCAGTCCCGCGCGCAAGCTACCGATAGACCTAGTGCTCCAGCGTTGGCGCGCCCTTGCGATGCTTGCGTCTAGCCCTGGCGCCGTGGAGTGCCGCAGCCATGCATTTCGTACTGTGGTACGTGGTACGCCATCAGGTAATGAACATCGGCACTTGTTCAGCTTCGGGTACGTCGGTTTCAAGGCGGGATGATGCTGGTTTATCCTGCCTTGGCGCCTTCGAGCCGAGTCGGCAACCCGTGGCGCATTACGCCGCGTCCTGCAGCGGCTGCACCTTCGGCTGCTTCCTCTGCGTGGCCAGAGCTAGCTCATAGTTGGACTGTAGCGTCATCCAGAACCGTGCCGTGTTGACGCCTGCCCGCTCCAGTCGGAGCGCCAAATCCGGGCTGATGCCAGCCCGACCGTTGATGACCCGCGACAACGTCGTACGCGACATGCCAAGCCGTTGCGCGGCGTCGGTGACTTCGATGCCGAGTGGTACCAGCACGTCTTCACGCAACAGCTCGCCGGGGTGTGGAGGGTTCTTCATCATGGCGGTGACCTCGTTCAATGATAGTCTTGATAATCAACCAGTTCGACGTCCGGGCCGACAAACCGGAACGTGACGCGCCAGTTGCCGTTCACCCACATTGAGCAGTGGCCTTTGAGAGTCCCTTTCAGGGGATGCAGCTTGTAGTCGGGCTGATTCAGTTCGGCCAGCGTCGCGGCGGCATCGAGGGCGGCAAGCATGCGAC